>DATDNN010000001.1:0-4920 GCA_036518255.1 Allosphingosinicella sp.
GCTCCATCCGCTTGCGCTCGAGCTTGCGGGCGCGGCGTACGGCGGCTGCACGCTCGCGGGCGCGCTTTTCCGACGGCTTTTCATAGTGACGGCGCAGCTTCATCTCGCGGTACACGCCCTCGCGCTGGAGCTTCTTCTTCAGCGCGCGCAGCGCTTGATCGACATTATTGTCGCGAACGATGATTTGCATGCGGTCGTCACTCTCCGATCAAAAGCCCCCGGCGAAACCCTGATGGCCCGCCTGAAGCCAAAACAAACAGAATAGAAAATCGTTCGTCGCCACCCATCAGGGGGCTCCGTCGCGGGGCCGATACCAGCGAAGGCCTGCTCTTTCAAGCCGGAAAGCCTTCACAGCGATGGGGCGGTAGGCTTATCAGACGGAGCATGACCCGCCTTACCGTGAACGGCCAGCCGCTCCGATACCGGATGGATCCGGAAACGCCGCTCCTCTGGGCGCTACGCGACGCATCCAATTTGACCGGCACCAAATATGGCTGCGGCGTCGGGGATTGCGGGGCCTGCACCGTCCTTATCGACGGGCAGGCGATGAAGAGCTGCCAGATCACGATCGCGCAAGCGGAAGGGGCATTCGTCACCACGATCGAAGGCCTGTCGCGCGACCGTTCGCATCCGGTGCAGCAGGCCTTCGCTGCCGAGTCGGTGGTGCAGTGCGGCTATTGCACGCCCGGATTCGTCATGGCCATCGCGGGGCTTCTCGATTCGAATCCCAATCCGAGCGATGCGGAGATCGACGGCGCGATCACCAATCTCTGCCCGTGCGGCACCTATCCCCGCGTCCGCCAGGCGATCCGGCGGGCGGCGGCGATCAAGGCGGGCCGGGCGGGCACGGATGCGCTTCCTCCCCCCGGCGTCGATCCGGCGGAAGCGGCGCGGGAGGTGCCTGCCCTCCGCAGGCCGCCCGCCGATCCGGATCGCTGAAAGCTTTCGCTTTGCTGCCGCACCGGTTCAGCCACGGCTCATCCGGCGAGGCGCACAACTCGTCCATGCCGTGGCAGAGCGCCATCGGCTTGTAAGGAGTAAGTTGATGCGAAAGGCATTGATGGCAGTTTTGATGGCCGCGACCACGGTGTCGGCGGTCGCGCCGGCCCTGGCCGAGGCGCGGTTGCCCGACGATGGCGATGCGCGGGTGGAACGTCGTGCGGAACGGCAGCAGCAGCGCGCCGAACGCCAGCAGCAGAACGTGGAGCGCCGGGAACAAAGCGCGGCGAGCGGCGGCGATGCCCGCGCCGCGCTCCAGGCCCGGCTCGGCGGCAATCAGGCGGCGCGCACGGAGCGGCGCGACGATAGGCGGGATGCCCGCATCGAACGGCAGGACGATCGGCGCGACGCGCGGATCGAAAGGCGCGACGACTGGCGCGATGCCCGGATCGAGCGGCGCGATGACCGCCGCGATGCGCGGAACGAGCGCCGCGACGACTGGCGGGACAATCGCAACCGGCAGAGCGGATCGACGGGAGCGGTAGGCCAGCATATCGGCGACCGGGACTGGGATCGGGACGGACGCCGCGACGGGCGCTGGGAGCGCCGGTCGGACCGGCGCGACGTACGCGACTGGACCCGGTCCTGGCGCAACGACCGGCGCTACGACTGGCAGCGCTATCGCTACCAGAACCGCAACGCTTTCCATGCCGGCCGCTATTATGCGCCCTATCGGCATAATTATTCGCGTTTCTCGATCGGCTTCTTCCTGGGGCAGCCTTTCTACAGCTCGCGCTACTGGATCAGCGATCCGTGGCAGTATCGCCTGCCACCCGCTTATGCCGGCACGCGCTGGGTGCGTTATTATGACGACGTGCTGCTCGTCGACCTCTACACAGGCGAAGTCATCGACGTGATCTACGACTTCTTCTGGTAGTCGCGAGGGCGGGAAAGAGGAAAGCCCGGGCGCCATGGCGGCGTCCGGGCTTTTTTCTTGTCATCGGCCCGTGGCGGCGCAAAGGTGCGCGCCTTGACCAAATTTCAGGCAAAGGCTTGCATGTACAAAGAGGAAATCGGCAGGATCGTGCGCGACCGCCTGTCCCACACACCCAATGTCGTCAAAGTCCCCTCCCAGCAGCTCGATCTTTTCGTCGCGCGCAACTTTCTTGTCGAGGAGGAGTGCCGCCGGCTCATCGCGATGATCGATGCCGATCGCCAGCCGTCCGGCATCCTGGGCAAGGAGATGGACCCGGAATATCGCACGAGCGAGAGCTGCAATCTCAATCCTTTCGATCCGTTCGTGAAGCAGATCGAGGACAAGATCGCCGCGCTGATGCCGATCGACCGGACGCATGGCGAGACGATTCAGGGCCAGCGCTACGCGGTCGGCCAGCAGTTCAAGCCGCACCATGATTTCTTCTACACCGACCAGCCTTACTGGCCGGAGCAGGAGCGGACAGGCGGCCAGCGCACTTGGACGGTGATGATGTTCCTGAACGAACCCGAAGCGGGCGGGCAGACCGCCTTTCCCGAGGCGGGCGTCAAGATCACGCCCAAGGCCGGCAACCTGCTCGCCTGGAACAATCTCACGCCGGCAGGCTACCCCAACAGCTATTCCCTCCACACCGGCATGCCTGTGGAGGCGGGCGTCAAATATGTGATCACCAAATGGTATCGTGAGCGCCCCTGGGGCCATTCCGCCGCGCCAGCTTACTGAACCCCTCTCAAGGACCGACGATGACCCGCACCCTCCTCACCGCCGCCAGTTCCCTTCTCGCGCTCTCCGCCTGCGCCGCCCCGCAAGCCGTGGCCCCGGTTACGGCGCCTGCCGCAGCGGCGCCGTCCGCCGGTCCCGCCGCGTCAACCGACGCGCATCGGCGCCTCCATGCGCTGTTCGCCAGGAGCGACGAGGACAATCTTCGCCGCAATCCAATCTATGCCCTGCTCCGCGGCGACATGCGCTATGCCGACCGCCTCGGCGACAATATCACCGACGCTTATTATGAAGGCGAGCGCAAGGCGGGCGAAGCGGAACTGAAGGAACTCCGGTCGATCGATCGCAACGCCCTCTCGGCGACCGACCAAATCGCCTATGACGTGTTCCAATGGCAGACGGAAAGCACGCTCAAAAGCCTCGATCCCGCCATCCTCGCCCTCACCAAGGTGCGGCCGATCGATCATTTCTATGGCTTCCACACTTTCTATCCCGACATAGCGTCGGGGCAGGGCGCCGCGCCGTTCAGGACGGTCGAGGATTATGAGAACAATCTGAAGCGGCACCACGATTTCGCGGTCTATATCAACCGCGCGGTGGACCGCTTCCGCGAAGGCCTCGCCTCCGGCATCACCCAGCCGAAGCTCGTCGTTCGCAACGTCATCCAGCAACTCGATACCCAGCTCGCGCCCGGCGTCGAAGGTTCAACCTTCTACGCGCCGGTGAAGAGCTTCCCCGAAGGCATTTCCGCCGCCGACCAGAAGCGCCTGCGCGCCGCGACGGCCGCCTCGATCCGTGACGAAATCTTCCCGGCCTATACCCGCCTGCGCGATTTCCTGCGCGACGAATATCTGCCCAAGGCGCGCGAGGGCGTCGGTCTTGTCTACATGAAGGGCGGGGACCGGCTCTACGCGTCGCTGATCGAGCAGAATACGACGCTGCCCGTGAGCGCGGATTACGTCCACCAGCTTGGCCTTAGCGAAGTCGCGCGGATCAAGGGCGAGATGGAAAAGGTGAAGGCGGAGACCGGCTTCAAGGGCAGCCTGCCTGAATTCTTCGAATTCCTGCGCAGCGATCCGCGCTTCAAGCCGAAGACCAAGGAGGAATTGCGCGACGGCTATTACGCCATCGGCAAGAAGGTCGACGCGCGCGTGGGCGAGATCTTTTCGACGCTTCCCAAGACGCCGCTCGAAATCCGGCCAGTGCCCGAATATCGCGAGAAGACCGATGCGGGCGGCTCCTATAATCAAGGGACGCCGGACGGATCGCGCCCGGGTATCTTCTATTACAATAGCTACGATCTTCCTTCCCGCTACAAATGGGGCATGGAGACGCTCTATCTCCACGAAGCAGCGCCGGGGCATCATTTCCAGATCAGTCTCGCGCAGGAGAATGAGGCGCTGCCCAATTTCATGCGCTTCGGCGGCAACACCGCCTATGTCGAGGGATGGGCGCTTTATGCCGAGACATTGTGGGACGAGCTCGGCATGGAAACCGACCCCTATCAGCGCTTCGGCGGCCTCAATGACGAGATGCTGCGCGCCATGCGCCTCGTCGTCGACAGCGGCATCCACGCCAAGGGCTGGACCCGCGATCAGGCAGTCAAATATATGCTCGACAACAGCTCGATGAGCCCGACCGACGCCGCGATCGAGGTCGAGCGCTATATCGCCATTCCGGGGCAAGCGCTCGCCTACAAGATGGGCCAGCTCAAGATCCTGGAGCTTCGCGCGAAGGCCGAAAAGGCGCTGGGCGACCGGTTCGACCTCAAGGCCTTCCATGCCGAGATACTCGATACGGGCGCGCTGCCCTTGTCGGTGCTGGAAGCCAAGATCGACCGCTGGATCGCCGCCCGGAAAGGCTGACGGCACCCCCTTGGCCGCGCCGGGCCATGAAGCCACCGGCGCGGCCGATGCGCGCGCGTTTCCGCGCTTCGCACCAGTCCGAAAGGGGGTGGACCGCGCGGCTAAACGCGCAATTTAGCGCGGAGTTGCGGGCCTCGACAATGTGGAGCTGCCCACGTCCGAGAAGAGAGTGCTCCTGCGAAAGCGGGAGCCCAGTTCGGGATTGACGCCGCTGGGCTCCTGCTTTCGCAGGAGCACATTATTCTAACGGCAGACCGACGAGCTACTCTCGTACCGGACCGTCAGGCCCCTTCGCCCTTTTGCGCGAGAATGACGAGTTCGGTGCGGCTGCCGATGCCGAGCTTTTCGAAAATCTTGTGGAGATGCACTTTCACCGTGCCTTCGGTGACGCCGAGCTCGGAG
>DATDNN010000002.1:0-2548 GCA_036518255.1 Allosphingosinicella sp.
GCTGTCGGCGATGTAGCCGGAAGCGGCCAGCGCTTGCGCAATCTCCTCCCGGGTTTTCATGGGCTACGTTCGATCCTTATTGCCGAATACCTGCCCACCTCTCCACCTCCCCCGGCTGCGGGGAGAGGTCGGATTGCGGAGCAATCCGGGTGAGGGGGCACAGGTCTCACGGGCATCTCATCTGCGGAGACAGGCCCCCACACCCCAACCCTCTCCCCGTAACAACGGGGAGAGGGAGAAGAAGCCTCAATCCAGCTTCGCCTCCATCCCCCGCTTCACGGCCGGACGCGCCATCAGCGTCTCGTACCAGCGCTTGACGTTGGGGAAATCGGCCAGATCCACCTTGTGGCGGGGATGGCGCCAGGCCCACCCGAGGATGGCGAAATCGGCAACCGAGAGGTCGCCGGCGACGAAATCGCGCCCCTCGAGGCGACGGTCGAGCACGCCGTAAAGCCGGCGGGTCTCCGCCATGTAGCGCTTGAGCCCATAGGCGCGGTCCTGCTCGTTCTCGAGCGCAATGAAATGATGCACCTGGCCGGGCATCGGGCCAAAGCCGCCCATCTGCCACATCAGCCATTCGTAGACCGGAATGCGCTCGCCAAGCGATTTGGGCAGGAATTTGCCGGTCTTTTCGCCGAGATAGAGCAGGATCGCGCCGGATTCGAAGATGCTGACCGGCTTGCCGTCCGGGCCCTCCGGGTCGAGGATCGCGGGGATCTTGTTGTTGGGGGACAGTTTGAGGAACCCGGGCGCCATCTGCTCGCCCTTGGTGATGTTCACCGGAACCACCTTGTAGGGCAGCCCCATTTCCTCCAGCGCGACCGAGATTTTGCGGCCGTTCGGCGTGTTCCAAGTGTGCAGCTCGATGGTCATTTGCCTGTTTCCTTGCCCGGTTTCTTGCCCAGTTTCTTGCCCGCGATATCGGGCATCCACCTACTCCAGGAGCTTGCACCCCCACAACCGGCGGAGCGGGATGGCCGATCCCTGTTGACGGTAGACACCCCCACTGGAATGTCGTGGCGGTCGCGGATAAATTCCGCCACCTCTCAAAAACGCTGTTCGAGGGACCACCGTGTCGAAATCTGCCTCCCGTGCCCGCCTGTTCGAAATCATCCGCCGCCGCTCCTTCGGCCGGGGCGAGGTGACGCTCGCGTCGGGCCGCAAGAGCGATTTCTATTTCAACCTCAAGCCGACCATGCTCGACCCCGAGGGCGCGACGCTGCTCGCCGAGCTCACCTATGAGACGCTGAAGGACGACAATCTCGATTTCATCGGCGGGCTCGAGATGGGCGCGGTGCCGCTCGCCGGTGCGCTGGCGCAGATCTCCTGGATCAAGGGCCACCCGATCGCGGCCTTCTTCGTGCGCAAGAAGCCGAAGGAGCATGGCGCCAAGCTGGCGATCGAAGGCCTGCCCAAAGGCGAGACGCTCGCCGGCAAGCGCGTCGTGATCGTCGAGGACGTCACCACGACAGGCGGCTCGGCCATGAAGGCCGTGGAATCCGTGCGCGAGACCGGCGCCGAAGTCGTGCTGGTGCTGACCATGGTCGACCGCGAGGAAGGCGCCACCGACACCTTTGGCGCAGCCGGCCTGCCGTTCCGCTCGCTGTACAAGGCGTCGGAATTCCTGAAGGCCTAAGCGGCCGCGCCGCGCCCCCTCAACCGCTCATTTACCATCCCGCTTTATGGTGAATCATGTGCTGAGACCTGACGGTCCCGGCCGGTTCAGTAGCGTCGGGTGGAGTAAGCGTTGCGTACCATTGTGTCCCATGCGCGCCGGCGGCGTCGCGCGATGCTTGTGGCCGCCATTCTCGCAGGCCCGCTGCTTGCAGCCCCCGCCCCGGTTTCAGCCGAGGGCCTGTTCGACTTCTTCTTCGGCGGACTACAGCAGCAGCGGCCCCAGCGCGACGTGCCGCCGCAGGCGAGCTCCTTCGTCGATCCCTTCGCCAGTCAGCAGACCCAAGGCCAGCCCCAATATGTGCCACCGACACGCACGGCGGCGGCGGGCGGCTCCGGCCCTGCGTTCTGCGTGCGTAGCTGCGACGGCAAATATTTTCCGCTGATGCGCGGCCTCGCTTCGCCGGCGCAGATGTGTCAGGCCTTCTGCCCTGCCACCGCGACAAAAGTGTATTTCGGCTCCTCGATCGACGGCGCTTATTCACAGACCGGCGAGCGCTACGCCGACAGCGAGAACGCCTTCGCCTACCGCAAGGCGCTGCGCGCGGACTGCACCTGCAACGGCCGCGAGCCGGCCGGGCTGGCACCGGTCGATCTGACGCTCGACGGTTCGCTGAAGGCCGGCGATGTCATCGCCACCACCGATGGTCTCGTTGCCTATACCGGCATCCGCCTCGGCCAGGAGCAGACCGCGGAGTTCACTCCGGTCGCGTCCTATCCCGGCCTCACCGCACAGGTTCGCGCTCGCCTCGGCGAGATGAAGGTGGCGCCGGTGCGCGCGGAGACAGTGGCGGCCGATGCCCCGGCCGCCGAGATCGTACGCGAGACGCTGCCTGACGTGACGGCCGTGCCGAAGGCAACGGCGAAATCGGCG
>DATDNN010000003.1:0-4720 GCA_036518255.1 Allosphingosinicella sp.
GACGCCCGCCGGCTCCACCGCCTATAATTATTCCGTGCACGGGCCGATCCTGCCCCTGGGGTCGAAGCTCGTCGCGCTGACGCCGATCAGCCCCTTCCGCCCCCGGCGCTGGCGGGGCGCGATCCTGCCGGACGACATGAAGATCACGCTTCGCATCCTCGATCCGGAAAAGCGGCCCGTGTCTGCGGTGGCCGACCAGTTCGAAGTGCGCGAGGTCGCCAAGGTCGAGATCAAGGCCGATGCGTCCGAAGCGCTCACCCTGCTCTTCGATCCCGAACATGCGCTCGACGAGCGGATTGCGATGGAACAATTTAACGTCTGACCGGGGAAAGGCGCTTGCCATCCCGAAAAAAGCGCTGCTATAGCCCCGCTCGCCCGAGAGGCTGCTCCCCGGTAGCTCAGCGGTAGAGCATCCGACTGTTAATCGGACGGCCGCCTGTTCGAATCAGGCCCGGGGAGCCATTCGCTTCCACGCAGTCTCGAAGGCATGAAAGCCCCGGCATCCGCCGGGGCTTTTTCGTTCAAGGTTGGCGGGGAGTAGCGCAGTTTTGAACTGGGCTCGATATGGTGCCCCACGCCTTCTCCGACGTTCTAGATCGGCGGCAGCTTCCCGATCCCTTCCGCTGGGCCGCAACTTTCCAGACTGCCTCGTGACCACGTTCCAGCTGTCGCGCGATATGCGCCAGGGCTGGCTGGCGGGGGCAAGCGTTGAACCGGATTGGACAATATGCGGTAATTACGCTAGGGAAGAGACAGCAGCTCCGGGGCTAATGGAGGGAGTTGCGGGGGATGGTCGCCGCCGGCGGCCTTCAGAGCCGTGTAGTTACGGAAATAGCGCTCAACCAAGAGGCTCTTTCCGCAATCTTCCAGTCGAAAGACTGGAACGCACGGAGGACAATCATGAAATCGCTATATTTTCTCGCAGGCCTTCTGGCCGCCGTTTCGGCTGTTTCCGGGGAAGCATCTGCCCTCCAATCGGGTAAGGCGCGCTTCGCGACGTCCGCACCGATGACGAGCGCGGTTCTGCGTGTCGGGACGCGGGTTTCGCTGGCCATGAGCGAAGGGCTCACCACCAAGGGCAAGAACCTGCGCGTCGGCCAGCGTTTCCGGCTGGAAGTGGCGGAGCCCGTGATGGTGAACGGCGTCGTCGTCGTTCCTGCCGGCAGCCCGGCAGTGGGTGAAGTTACCGATGTCCGCAACAAGGGCATGTGGGGCAAATCGGGCCGGATCGGCGCGCGCCTTCTCTACCTTCAGGTCGACGGCCGGCAGATTCGCCTGTCGGGCCAGCTGGACGACAAGGGCAAGACCGGCACCGCAGGCGTTGTAGGCGCGATCGCCTTCGTGCCCGTCGCGGGCTTCTTCGCAACCGGCACCAGCGCCACCATCCCGGTGGGCGCGCCGGTGACGGGGTTCATCGACGAGGACGTACCGCTCACGATCGCGGCGGCATCGCCTTCGCCCCTGATGGTGCGCAACTGACCGGCACCGCGCCTGGGCATCGCCTCCAGTCCCTGCGCCCCCCGAAAGACCTTGTCTTTCGGGCGCCAGGCCTGAATGCGTATGTCCGGGCGGCATTGCCGGCGGAAGGGCAAGGGAAACGGCGCGCCCGCGGCAGGGAAACTCAGTAGGTTACCGCCCCGAGGGGGATGGCGGACCTCCGCTCCGCGCCCGTATCGCCGAGAAAAGCGAGGAGATCGCCGATCAGCCGCTCCTTGTCCGATGCGAACAGCCCGTGCGCGCTGCCTTCATATTCGATGAGCCGGGCCTGCGGGATCGCCTCCGCGGCCACCCGCGCCGTCGCGTCGATCGGCACGGTCTGGTCCGCCGTGCCGTGGATGATGAGCGTCGGCATGGTGAAGCTCTTCAAGTCCGGCCGGAAATCGGTGGTGGCGAAGGCCTCGGCGGCCGCGAGCGTCGGCCGCAGCCCCGCCATCATCGCCTGCCGCCAGGCGTCCATCAGCACCTCGTCGCTGACCGGCGCGCTCAGCATGCCGACGCCGAAGAAATCCTTGAAGAAGCCTTTGAAGAAATGCGCCCGATCCTCCTTCAGGCGCTCGGTCATGTCGTCAAATACCGATTGCGGCACGCCGTGGGGATTGTCGCTCGTCCGCAGCATGTAGGGGACGACCGCGCTGATCAGCACGGCCTTCGTCACCCGGCCGCCGCCATGCCTCGTCAGAAAGCGGGCGACCTCGCCGCCCGCCATCGAAAAACCGACCAGCGCCACCCGTCCCGTCACGCCGGCATCGTCGAGGATCGCGGCGATATCGTCGGCATAGGTATCGTAATCGTGCCCATCCCACGGCTGGTCGGACCGCCCGAAGCCGCGCCGGTCGGGAATGATGCAGCGCTTTCCGGCCCTGACGAGCGCCAATGCCGCGTCGTCGAACGTATCGCCGCTCAATGGCCAGCCGTGGAGCAGGACGACAACCTCCCCCTGCCCCCAATCCTTGTAATAAAGCTCGGTCCCGTCGCGGGCAGCAGCATAAGGCATGTCACGCCTCCTTTTCGCGTGGTGAGAAAGGCATAACCGCTGAAGGGGCTCGCGCGTTGCAGCAGGGCGTGACGATTCCCTTTTAAGGCACTGGCGGATAAGCCGCTCAGGGCAGAGCGCATGCGGCCCTGAAAACCCTGCGGGCGCTGGCGCCGTCCGGCTGCCTCGCTAATAACAAGCCTGCAAGCGCCGGAGGAGGCATCGCCAATGTCCATTTCCCTGTACGACCTCAGCGTACCGACCTTCCTGCAGACGGTGGATGCTCTGGCCGGTATCCTCGATCGTGCAGCCGGGCATTGCAGGCGGACGGGCGGCAACCCCGAAGATTTCGTGGAAGCTCGCTTGATCGATGACATGGCCCCGTTTCACTTCCAGGTCGAGGCGGCATGGCATCATGCCGTATGGGGGCTCGAGGCCGCGCGAACAGGCGCATTCGCCCCGCCCGCCCTTGTAGGGCCGGTGCCATTCCGCGATTTACGGGAGATGATGGAGCAGGCGAAAAGGGCGTTGGAGGCGCTTGAGCCCGACGAGGTCAATGGCTGGGCCGGAAAGCATCTGAACCTTCAGATCGGCCCTCGCAAACTCGCATTCACGTCTGAAACGCTCATTCTATCCTTTTCGATTCCCAACTTCTTCTTCCACGTTGTCACCGCCTACGACATCCTGCGAATGCGCGGCGTTCCGATCGGCAAACGTGATTATGAAGGGCGGCTGCGCACAATTTGTCAGCGATAGCGCGTCCAGGCTGGTAGCGCTTCAGGTTCTCTCCCAGCGAAAGCTACGGAACTTCGACGTTTTCCCTGGTAGCGGAGGAGGGACTTGAACCCCCGACACGCGGATTATGATTCCGCTGCTCTAACCAGCTGAGCTACTCCGCCCCATGGGCATGGGCGCTTCGGCGCCTGCGAGGCCCGCGCTATAGGCAGCGGCGGGGCGGCGGTCAACAGGGTCTCACGCTCTCCCGCCGCGATCGCCGGAACCCGCCGCCCTCCCTGTCGTTTCGAGGACAAATCACGCGACGGAGACCCTTATGGACTTGCTAACGCCCCTCGATACCCTGTGCAGGATCATCCTGCGCGCGCGCGAGGCCGAAGCGCAGGTTCCCGCCGAAGATCCGGACGAGGATCCGGACAACATCGACGATCTCGCCGACGAGGAGGACGAAGGCGGCCAGGTGCTGTCTGCCCTGGAAGACGAGATGAATGACGTGGAGGACGAACTTCGCACCGCCCTCGACGATCTCGCCGACGATCAGCTCGCCGAGACCCTCTCCCTCGCCTGGGTGGGACGGGGCACCTACGATTCCAGCGAGTGGGACGATGCCTTCGCCGAGGCGAGCGACATGAACCCGGAATCGATCGTGGACGAGCTGCTCGACATGCCCCTTCTCGGTTCCTACCTCGAAGCGGGGCTTAACGCGTTCGATTATAGCTGCGACGGCGTGGGCCAGATCGACTGAGCCCTGCCCCGTCAGCCGCGAAACGGGTGGCGGCGAAGAGGCTCCCACGGGCCGCCGAGGTAGCGCCAGCTCTGGAGGCCCGCGATCGCCAGGGGTCTCGGCGCGAAGGTCGCCCGCAGCTCGTCCTGCAATCTCCGCGCCGCGCCTCTCTCCACCTTATTCTGGATGGTAACGTGCGGGCGCCAGGGGGCGCAGTCCTGCGGTATGAGGAGGCCGTGAAAGGCGTCGGCCAGCTCGGCCCGCATCGCCTCCAGATCGGCGCTCTCGACGCGGAAGGCCGTGCCCCGGCCGAGATTCTGTATGCCCGCGATCACCGCCCGCGGGGGCGGCGCGGCGGTGAGCCCGGCGAGCCTGGTACCAAGCTCCGCCTCCATGCCCGGCGGCAGATGGTGAAAGAGCGTGAGGTGCGCGGGCACCTGGTTCCGCTCCGGCGGGAAATGGGTGCGGCGGAGGCCCTGTAGCCAGGCATCGTCCGGCGCCGCGAACAGCGCCGTGACGATGATGGGCGCGCCGCCCGTCAGATTTCCACCTGGCTGCCGAGTTCGACCACGCGGTTGGGCGGCAGCTTGAAGAATTCCATCGCGCTTTCGGCGTTGCGGAGCATCCAGCTGAACAGCTTTTCGCGCCACACCGCCATGCCCGGCCGCGAGGATGCGATCAGCGTCTGGCGGGCGAGGAAGAAGCTCGTATCCATCATCTTGAACTGCGGGCCGCAGGTTTCGACGCGCTGCAGCGCCGCCGGGACGTCCGAATCCTGCATGAAGCCG
>DATDNN010000004.1:0-13435 GCA_036518255.1 Allosphingosinicella sp.
TGTCCGCCACCTCTCCCTCCCCTATAGCGCCCGCATGGAGCGGCTGGATGGCGGCTCGGCGGTGCCGGATCACCTTCGCGGGGGCATTGTCGCGCTGGGGAATTTCGACGGATTTCATCTCGGACATCAGGCCGTGGTCGGCCGTGCCGTGGCGCGTGCGCGGGCGGAGGGGCGGCCGGTGCTCGTCGCGACCTTCGATCCGCATCCTGTGCGCCACTTCAAGCCCGACACCCCCGCCTTCCGGCTGACAACGCTCGATCAGCGCGAGCGACTGTTCGAAGCGGCGGGCGCGGATGCGATGCTGGTGTTCCGCTTCGACGCCGAGCTTGCCAACGTGACGGCGGAGGAATTCGTAACCGACCGCCTCCTCTCCCGCATCGGCGCGGCGGGCGTGGTGACCGGCGAGGATTTCACCTTCGGCAAGGGCCGGGGCGGCAATATCGGCGTGCTGCGCGCCCTCGGCGGCGAACATGGCATAACGGTCGATACGGTCGCGCCCGTCCTGGAGGAGGGCAAGCCGGTTTCCTCCAGCCGCATCCGCGAAGCGTTGCAGGCCGGCGATCCGGAGACGGCGGCGCGCCTCCTCACCCGCCCCTTCGCGATCGAAGGCGTGGTCGAGCATGGCGACAAGAGGGGCCGCACGATCGGCTATCCCACCGCCAATATGAGCCTCGGCAACTACCTCCGCCCCGCCTTCGGCATCTATGCGGTGCGCGGGCGGTTGCCGGACGGGCGGGTGCTGGACGGGGCCGCGAGCCTCGGCATCCGGCCGATGTTCGATCCGCCCAAGGAACTGCTCGAACCCTATTTCTTCGATTTTTCGGGCGACCTTTACGGGCAGAGGATCGAGGTGGAACTCATCTCCTACCTCCGCCCCGAAGCCAAGTTCCACGATATGGACGCGCTCATTCGCCAGATGGAGGCGGATTGCGCGGAGGCGAAGCGGCGGCTTTCTCTAAATCCGTCACCCCGGACTTGATCCGGGGTCCATCCATCCGCCCGCGCGTTGGGTGAAGATGGATGCCGGATCAAGTCCGGCATGACGGTGGAAGTGCCGGGGCGCTTCCCAATTCCCTTCCGTCCCGCTAATCCCGCCTGCGACATGCTCGAAAAACCCGATTATAAGAACACCGTCTTCCTGCCGCAGACGGATTTCCCGATGAAGGCCGGCCTCGCGCAGAAGGAGCCGGCCATCCTCGCCCGCTGGTCCGAGCAGAAGCTTTATGAAAAGCTCCGCGCCGCCCGCGCGGGCAAGACCCGCTTCATCCTCCACGACGGCCCGCCCTATGCCAATGGCGACATCCATATGGGCCATGCGATGAACAAGGTGCTGAAGGACATCATCGTCCGATCCCGCACCCTGATGGGCTATGACGCGCCTTATGTGCCCGGCTGGGACTGCCACGGCCTCCCCATCGAGTGGAAGGTCGAGGAAGCCTATCGCAAGCAGAAGCTCGACAAGGATCAGGTGCCCAAGGCCCAGTTCCGCGCCGAATGCCGCGCCTATGCCGACAAATGGGTCGACGTGCAGAAGGCCCAGTTCCAGCGCCTCGGCGTGATGGGCGAGTGGGACGATCCCTATCTCACCATGAATTACGAGGCCGAAGCCGCGATCGTCGGCGAGCTGCTGAAATTCGCCGAAAGTGGCCAGCTCTACCGCGGCGCCAAGCCGGTCATGTGGTCGCCCGTGGAGAAGACCGCCTTGGCCGAGGCCGAGGTGGAATATGAGGACATCACCTCGACCCAGATCGACGTTGGGTTCGAGATCGTCGAAAGCCGCATTCCGGCACTGATCGGCGCTTATGCGGTGATCTGGACAACCACGCCGTGGACAATCCCGGTCAACCAGGCTTTGGCTTATGGGCCGGACATCGACTATGTCGCTGTACGGATTGTGCACGCTTATCATGAAGGCCCCAGGATTTCTCCTTGGGGTGGTAAGACAATAGTTGTCGCCAAGGAATTAGCTGATCAGACAGTCAAGCGTGGTCAGCAGACGCTTGAGGGACAAAATGTCGTATGGGCAGGCAAAGGCTCCCAGCTCGCTAAAGCCCTCGCTCGCCACCCGATGCACAAGCTCGGCGGCTTCTTCGCCAAGCCGCGCCCACTCCTTCCCGGCGATTTCGTTACCACCGATGCGGGTACGGGCCTCGTCCACATGGCGCCGGATCATGGCGAGGACGACTTCCTGCTCTGCAAGGCGCATGGGATCGAGCCGGTTTTCGCCGTGACCGACGATGGGCGCTATCGCGAGGATTGGGGCTGGCTCGGCGGCCAGGGCAGCGTCATCAATCCCAAGTTCAACGCATCGGGCAACGCATCCAAGATGGAGGAAGGCCCGATCTGCCGCGACCTGCGCGAAGCGGGCGCCCTCCTCGCCGCCTCGGACGATTTCCAGCACAGCTATCCGCATAGCTGGCGTTCCAAGGCCAAGGTCATCTTCCGCTGCACCCCGCAATGGTTCATTCCCATGGATCAGAGCGGGGGGCAGCGTGTCTCGACTTCGCTCGACACGAACGGAGATGAGGGCAACCCACAACCGTTCGCTTCGAGCGAAGTCGAGAAGCGTGGGCAAGGCCACAACAGTGCCGCAATGACCCTCCGCGAAACCGCCATTGCCGCGATCGAGGAGACACGCTGGGTTCCGGCCAAGGCGCAGAATCGCATCCAGGCGATGGTCGCGGGGCGCCCCGACTGGGTGATCTCCCGCCAACGCGCCTGGGGCGTGCCGATCGCGCTCTATGTCAATCGCAAGACCGGCGATTATCTCCGCGATCCTGCCGTCAACAAGCGGATCGTCGAGGCGTTCAAGCAATCCGGCGCCGACGCCTGGTTCATGGCGCGGCATGAGGAACTGCTCGGGCCCGATTACAATATCGCCGATTACGACATCGTCACAGATATCCTCGACGTCTGGTTCGATAGCGGCTCCACCCACGCTTATGTGGTCGAGGCCCGCTATGGCGAAGGCACGCGCGCGGACCTTTATGTCGAGGGTTCGGACCAGCATCGCGGCTGGTTCCAGTCCTCGCTCCTCGAAAGCTGCGGCACGCGCGGCCGGGCGCCTTACGAGGCGGTGCTGACCCACGGCTTCGCGCTCGACCAGAATGGCCGCAAGATGTCGAAATCGATCGGCAATGTCGTCGATCCGCTCAAGATCATCGACGAAAGCGGCGCGGATATCCTGCGCATGTGGGTCGCCTCGACCGACTATTTCGAGGATGTGCGCATCGGCAAGGAAGTGCTCGCGGGCACATCCGACGCCTATCGCAAGCTGCGCAACACTTTCCGCTACCTGCTCGGCGCCTTGAGCGACTTTACCGAGGAAGAACGGGTTGCGGCACAGGATATGCCGGAGCTGGAGCGCTGGGTGCTCCACCGCCTCGCTTTGCTCGACGCGGAGCTGAAATCGGCGGCGGAAGCCTTCGAATTCAACCGCTACACCCGCGCGATCACCAATTTCGCCAATGACGACCTGTCGGCCTTCTTCTTCGATATCCGCAAGGACAGCCTTTATTGCGACGCGAAGGGCGATCCGAAGCGCCGCGCCTATCGCACCGTCCTCGACATCGTCTTCCACGCGCTGGTGCGCTGGTCCGCCCCGATCCTCTGCTTCACCGCCGAGGAAGTGTGGGCGAGCCGCTATCCGGACGGGGAATCGGTACATCTCGAAACCTGGCCGGAGGTGGACGCGGGCTGGCGCGACGATGGGCTGGGCGAGAAATGGGATCTCCTCCGCGCCCTTCGCACCCGCGTCACCGAAGCCATCGAGCCGATGCGCCGCGACAAGATCGTGCGTTCCAGTCTCGAGGCGGAAGTCGGCCTGACACTTGCCGAGGCTGATCTGCTGAACGCGGTCAAATCCGTCGATTTCGACGAAATCTGCATCGTATCCCAGCTCGACGTATCGGAGGGGGATAAGGACGTGGTGTCCGTCACCCGCACCGACAACGAAAAGTGCGGCCGCTGCTGGCGGCACCTGCCCGAGGTGAAGGAAGACGGCGCCCTTTGCGCGCGTTGCGACGAGCTTCTGAATGGCTAAACCCCGTTCTGCCACCCCGCGCTTTCCCGTCACCCTGAACCCTTCGACGCGGCTCAGGACATGCTTGTTTCAGGGTCCATCTTCGGGCATCGCGCCGTTAGCACCATGGATGCTGAAACAAGTTCAGCATGACGAGGTTTGAGGAAACTGCGTGACTTCCGGTAATTATCGTTCTCTGGGCCTCATCGTCGCGGCCGTCGTTTTCGTGGCCGATCAGGTCACCAAGTGGCTGATGATCGGCCCGCTCGCGCTCCAGCAGCGCGGTCTTATCGAGGTGCTACCGATCTTTGACCTGCGCTGGACGGAAAATCGCGGCGTTTCCATGGGCTTCCTGACGGCGGGATCGGAAACGGAGCGGTGGCTGCTCGTCGCGATGACGGCCGCGATCGCCACCGGCGTGCTCGTCTGGCTGTGGCGGGAAAAGAACCGGCTCGACGCCATTTCGCTTTCTTTGGTCCTCGGCGGGGCGCTCGGCAATATCGTCGACCGGACGCGGCTGGGCTATGTCGTGGACTTCGCCGACCTGCATTTTGGTGACGTTCATCCCTTTTTGGTATTCAATGTCGCCGATGCTGCCATTAGCATCGGCGTTCTGCTATTGGTCGTTCGCGCGCTTTTGACTCGCGAGCCGAAGGCCGCTCCGGAGGAAGTATAGAATGCGTTTCGTGAAATTCGGTTTTGCCGTCGCTGCGGCTTCCCTCGTCGCGGGCTGCGGCACGACCAACGGCCTTGCCAACCGCAACGCACCCGACGAGTTCGCGGTGACGCGCAACCAGCCGCTCGTGATCCCGCCCGATTTCGCGCTGACCCCGCCCAAGCCCGGCGAAGCCGCCGCGCAGGGCGTCGACAGCCGCAGCCAGGCACTTCAGGTACTCTTCGGCGGCCCCGCCCAGCGGAGCGCGACCGAGCAGCAGGTGCTCAATCAGGCCGGCCGCGACGAGGCGGCTCCGGGCGCCCGCACCACCGCGAGCGATCCAAACACGCCGGTCGTCGACAAGGGCGCGACCACCCAGACGATCATCGCCGCTCCGGAAGGCGACGGCCAGGAAGCCAGCGTCTCCACGCCGCAATAAGCGCCTCGTCATTGCGAGGCGCGCAGCGACGAAGCAATCCACATGGCTAGACGCCTCTGGATTGCTTCGCTGCGCTCGCAATGACGGGTTTTAGAAGCTCAACCCCACCGACAGCACGACGCCCGCATCCTGGCCTTTGATGGCGGGAAGATCGGTATCGACATATTTGATGCCCGCATTGACCGGGCCGAATTTGGACCGCGCGCCAAGCGACCAGTTCCAATAGCTGCCGAAATCGCCCCAATCCTGCCGCCCGGCCTGCGCGGTCAGCGTCACACCGGTCAGCGGAATGCCCGCTTCGAGGCCCGCGAACAGATAGAGCATGTCCTCGTCGCCAATCGCCTTTTGCGACCAGGCATATTTCGCCCCCGCCGTCGCTTCGACCGGCCCCAGCTGGTAGGAAAGAGAGGCATAAGGCTCGAAATAGTCCTTGTCTCCGTCGCTCCCCGGGAAAGCATAATAGAGCATGCCTGCGTCGACCGAGGCGCCGAGGCCGAGCTGGGTTGAGTAGCCGCCATAGAGGTCGAGTTCGAGATTGTCGTAATCCTCGACATCGTTCAGCGTCGTGCCCTGCACGCCCGCATAGAAGCCGCCATTCGTCGATACGGTGAGCGAACCCTGAAGCGCGGGATCCTCGCCAGAGCGCGAAATGCCGCGAAAGCGATAATCGGAGAGCAGATTCACGTCCGCATCGACCGAAAGGCCGGTGCCGGGGATCTGGGCAGCTGCGGGAGCGGCGGTGAACAGGGCCAGGAAAGCGGCCGGAACGATAAGCTTCATGCGTCAATCCTTATAGAACCGGCTTCCCCTGCCGCAGTGAGGCTGGAGAAACAATATCCTGCACCCCCACTAACCGTTCGGGCTGAGCTTGTCGAAGGGCTGTTTTTCACTTTCCACGCAAGGCCAAGGGCAGGGCTTCGACAGGGCTCAGCCCGAACGGAGTTGAGGTAGAGAGGATGAATTATACCAACAGGCTTTTCAGGCCGCGATTAAGATCGGCAATGAGGTCGTCCGCATCCTCAAGGCCAATATGGAAACGGACGATCAGCCCTTCCTCGTCCCGCGGCGTCGCCGTCCGAATGCGCTGGAGGTCGACGGGGATGGCGAGGCTTTCATAGCCGCCCCAGCTGAAGCCGATGCCGAAATGCTGGAGACCGTCGATGAACCGGCTCCGCGCCGCATCGTCACTTGTTTTCAGAACCACCGAGAATAGGCCCGATGCGCCCTTATAATCCCGCGCCCAGAATTCGTGCCCCGGACAATCGGGAAGGGCGGGATGCAGCACCCGCGCTACCTGCGGCTGTTCGGCAAGCCAGCGGGCGACCTTCAGGCCATTCGCCTCATGCTGCCGCAGCCGGATGCCGAGCGTGCGCAGGCCGCGCAGGGCGAGATAGGCGTCGTCCGGCCCCACACACTGCCCAAGCACCTGGCCCGTCCGCTGGATTGCGTCCCAGGTCCGCGCATTGGCGGTGACCGATCCCATCAGCACGTCGGAATGTCCGACCACATATTTGGTGCAAGCGAGGATCGAGAGATCGACGCCGTGCGCCAGCGCCGGAAAGAGGAGCGGCGTCGCCCATGTATTGTCGAGCAGGGTGACAATCCCCCGGGCCTGCGCGATCCGGCAGATGGCCGGGACGTCCTGCACCTCGAAGGTCAGCGAGCCGGGGCTTTCCAGGAAAATGGCGCGGGTATCCGTTTCGATCAGCGCTTCGATCTCCGCGCCGATCAGCGGATCGTAATAGGCGGTGCGGATACCGAACCGGGCGAGCATGTCGTCGCAGAAAATGCGCGTCGGCCCATAGACGCTGTCGGGGACGAGCAGGGCATCGCCCGGCTTCAGCACCGCCAGCAACGCTGCCGACACCGCGGCGAGGCCCGAAGGAAAAAGACAGGTTCCGGCCGCCCCCGGCTCCAGCGCCGTCAGCGCCTCTTCGAGCGCCCAGCTGGTCGGGGTGCCCTGGCGGCCGTAGCTCGGCTTGTGCCGCTTGCCGATGCTTGCCCGCATATCGGCGACGCTGTCGAACAGGATGGTGGAGGCATGATGGACCGGCGGATTGACGAGCCCCGCAGTCCATTCCTTCCGCCGCCCGCCCGAGATCAGCTTCGTATCCGGCCGCTCTTCCCCGCTCACGCGCGTCCAGTCGCCTTGGGCGTTGCGGGGTCGGCGCCCCATTCGGCCCAGCTCCCGTCGTAAAGCCGCACATCTTCATTGCCGAGCAGTTGCGCCGCGAAGACCAGCGCGCTTGCGGTGACGCCCGACCCGCAGGTCGCGACTATCGGCCTCGACGGATCGACGCCTGCGCCTTCGAACGCGGCGCGAAGCGCCTCCCCTCTCTTGAAGGTGCCGTCCGGATTGTAGAGGCTGGAATAAGGCACGTTCCGCGCGCCGGGGATATGTCCCGCCGCCATGCCGGGCCGGGGCTCCGGCTCCTCACCCGCGAAACGCGCCGGTCCGCGCGCGTCGACGATCTGGCGGCCGGACGCGCCGAGGAGCGCCATCATCTCGCCCTTGTCGACCACCCGCTCCCGCTCCAATGCGGCAGTGAAATGCCCCTGCCCTGGCGCAGCAGGACCGGTTTCGAGCGGCCGCCCCTCCGCCTTCCACTTCTCGAGGCCGCCATCGAGGACCGCCACCTCGCGCACGCCATAGGCCTTGAGCAGGAACCAGGCGCGGGCGGCGGTTCGGAGCGGCGAATTGTCGTAGACGACGATGCGGTCGCCATCGCCGATCCCGAGCGCCCGCATCCGGCTCGCGAACTTGTGATCCGGCGGCAGCTTGCCGGCGACGGGCGCCTCCGTCTCGCTGACCCCGTCCAGATCGAAGAAAGCGGCGCCCGGAATATGCGCGGCCTCAAATTCGTCGCGCGCATTCCGGTCCGTGCCCGGCAGGAACCAGGTGGCGTCGAGGATCCTCAGACCGTCCGCATCCAGCACGCCGGAGAGCCATTGCGTCGAAACGAGGATGTCCATCTCCACCTCCTGCTGCCGGGAGGACTAACGCGCGCGGATGAAGTTCCGCACGTCGCGGCTCAACGCCGCCCGGTCCTCGTCCCGAACATACATCATGTGGCCCGATCCATAATAGTGGAACTGGATCCGCTCCGCCGGGAAGCCCGTGCGGCTCAGCGTATATTCGGCGCCGAAGAAAGGCGTGGCGAAATCGTAATAGCCCTGGCCGACGAAGACGCGCAGACCGCTATTCTCGCGCATCGCCTTCCCGATATAGGGCGCGACGCTACGATAATATTTGAGGTCGCCGCCGCCGATATTCCAATCCCAGTCGCCGACGGGACCGATCGTCACATATTGCCGATCGGTATCGAACTTGAGGCCATCGCGCGCCCAGGCATTGATCGCCGCCGCATAGCCGCCGTCGATGCCGTAGAAGCTCGGATCGTTGTCCGGCTCCTCGCCCGCATTGTCATAGTCGCGGCCGGTATAGCGCGCGTCGAGCCGCCCCACGGTGAGGCCGCGATCCCGAAGCAATTCCTTGTAGAAGCGCCGGTCGGTGACGCGCAGGTCGGCAGCTTCCAGAAACGTTTCGGACAGGCCGGTAAAGCGGGACAGGCGGCGGCGGATATCCGCCCGCTCCTCGCCCTTCAGCGCCTGCCCCTTGAGGAGAGCGGCCGCATAGTCCCCAAGCGCGAACTGCCGGGCTTCCGCGACGAAGGTTTCGAGTAGCGGCGCGTCCGGCACCTTGCCGTGATAATGGGCGGCCGCGGCCATGGAAGGCAGGAACAGCACATAGGGCATTTCATTGCCCGGCACGTTCGCCTGCGCCCCGAAATCGAGGACGGTCGAGATGAGGATGATGCCGTTCAGCGACACGTCGTTGAAGCCGCCCTCCAGCTCGTTCGCCACCGCCGCCGAACGGGTGGTGCCGTAGCTTTCGCCGCCAAGATATTTGGGCGCGTTCCAGCGCCGGTTCTGCGTCAGCCAGATGCGGATGAATTCGGCCACGGACTTGGCGTCGGCGGTGACGCCCCAATATTCCTTGGGATCGGTCTTGCCGAGCGCATGGCTGAAGCCCGTGCCGACCGGATCGATGAAGACGATGTCGGTGACGTCGAGGAGGGAATCGGGATTGTCGAGGATCGGATAAGGCGGCCCGCCGTCGTCCTTCGCATCGGAAGGAATGGCCACCCGCTTGGGCCCGAAGGCGCCCATGTGGAGCCACACCGAACCGGAACCGGGCCCGCCGTTGAACAGGAAGGTGACGGGGCGGCTCGGATCGCTGCCGTTCTTGACGTAGGATACGGAGAAGATGCTGGCCTTGGGCGTGCCGTCCTTGTCCTTGAGATAGGTCTCGCCGGCCGTCGCGGTGTAACTCACCTTCTGCCCGCCGAACGTGCCGCTGTGGCGCGTCACCGACACGGTCGGCGCCTTGATGTCCGCTTTGGCTTCGGCTGTTTTGTCGGCTGGCTTGTCCTCGGCGGTCGCGGGCGTTGCGGCGAGGCCGAGCGCGAGCGTGGCCAGTCCGGCCAGCAATTGGAACTTCATGACATACCCCTTTGGCTCCTGCCCTTCTTGTCATGCGGAGGCGGCGGACGGAAGACCCTGAAATGCTCTCTCAGCCGAAAGTGAAGGCGAAGGCCTCCACCCCCGGATCGAGGAAACGTATCTCGAACCGGCTCTCACGGCTGCCGTCCTTGTGGCGGACGAGCTGGTAGAGCCGCTGGCCGGTCACGGTGCCATAACCCTGGGCATCGACATCCACTCCCGCCGCCTCGCCGGGCGCCTTGCCGTCGATCAGCACACGGAAGCGCACCGGCTTGCCGGACGTGCCGAGTACGAGATGCAGGTCGCGGGCGCGGAAGCGATAGGCGATGCCGCCCGGCGCAGCGTCGAGCCGGGCATGTTCTCCAACGACCGTCCATCGTCCCGACAGCGCCCATTCGTTCAATCCGAGCTCGCCTTCGGGAAAAGCGTAATCATGCGCGGCATCGCGGATGAAGCCGCGGGGGGATCGAAAGCCGTCGGCGCGCGCATAGCCGACATAGGTTTCCGGCGACCCTATCCGGCCGGACGATGCCGCCTCCGCGCCCGCCGCGCTGACCGCCACGGGGGCGGCGTCGCCGGGCTTGCGCCCCGCCTCGCGCAACAGCGCGCGTATCACCTGCTCCGAACGGTCATATTCGCCTTCGCCGAAATGGTGGTAGCGGATGCGCCCTTCGGCATCGATGAAATAGTGGGCGGGCCAATATTGGTTCGAAAAGGCGCGCCAAACCGCATAATCATTGTCGAGGGCGACCGGATAGCGGATGCCGAGATCGGCAATCGCCTTGCGCACGTTTCCGATATCCTTCTCGAACGCGAATTCCGGTGCATGGACACCGATCACGACCAGCCCTTCCGGGCCGTAACGTTCCGCCCAGGCGCGCACATAGGGGATGGAACGGATGCAGTTGATGCAGGAGTAAGTCCAGAAGTCGATCAGCACGACCTTGCCCTTCAGCTGCTCGCGAGTGAGCGGCGGAGAGTTGAGCCAGGCCGTGATGCCGTCGAGCGGGGGCATGCGGCCTTCGACGGGCAGCGGCCGGGTAAGGTCCGGGCTGCGCTCGGCATTCGGCATACTCCCGATCCCGAGCCGCCGGGTCAGGCCCTGCTCGATGCTGTTGGTCTGCGATTGGGAAAGCCGGGCCAGCACCCGCGTGTCGAGGCCGAGGGCGATCGCGGCCACGCCGAGGAGGACGAGGAGGCCCAGCGCACGGCGCACCCATTCGCTTAACCCCAGCGCGCCTTTCATCGCGGCGAACACCCGGCCACCGATCAGCAGGGCAAGGGCAAGCGAGGTCGCCGATCCGGCCGCATAGGCAAGGAGAAGGAGGCTCGTCCCCACGCTCGCGCCGTTGAGCGCCGCGCCAGTGAGGATAAGGCCAAGGATCGGCCCGGCGCAAGGGGCCCACAGGAGGCCCGTCGCGACGCCGAGCAGTAACGAGGGGCCCCAACTGCCCCGCCCCTCTCCGCGCGCCGCGTCCGCAGACTGGGAAAGGCGCGCGCCCCAAGCGACGAGCGGCCGGGTCACCCGCTCGGCAAGCGCGGGGAAGAGGAGCGTCGCCCCGAAAAAGGCAAGAAGCAGCAACGCCGCCCAGCGGCCATAACTGTTCGCCGCGACGGCCCAGCCGCCCCCGACCGCCGCCAGCGTCCCCACCAGCGCGAAAGTAAGCGCCATACCGATGAGCAGAGGCAGCCCGCTCTCACGGAGTGGCCGGTCGGCCCTGGCGAATACGAAAGGGAGAACCGGGAGAATGCACGGACTGATGATCGTCAGAGCGCCACCAAGATAAGCGGCAAGAAGGATAAGGAGCATCGGCAATCTCCATTTTCCGCGCCGGTTGCCAGGCACCGGCATGTGCTAACGCAAAATCGTTACGGTGCCATCCGACTATTTTTTTCCTTCAGCGTTTCGCCCTGCAACCACCGCCTTTTCCCTTTGTTGAATCCGGCAAGTGGGCGAGCGGGCTATAGGAGGCCGTTATGATGAAGCCCTTTATCGCCCTCGCCGCCGCGGTCCTTCCCCACGCCGCATCCGCCGACACCGGCGCGAACGGGAACTGGAATCTGACCAGCGAAGGCAGCGCCTGCATGGCGACCTCCGCTGCGGGCGACGGCACCGTCCTTTCGATCCTCGCCCAGCCAACGGACGGCGCCTTCATATTCCTCGTCCAGAATCCGGCCTGGCAGTCGCTGCAAGATGGCGGCCGCTATGCGCTCGCCGTCGAGTTCGACGATTTCGGCCCCTGGCAGGTGGAAGCCTCTGCCCGTGAGGAGATTGACAGCGACGGCCCGGGCCTTGCCTTCCTCGTTGCGCCGGGCCGCCAGGACGGCAACGGCTTCATCCAGGAGTTGATCCGGGCCGGCCGAATGGAAATCGCGGCGGGCGGCAAGGCCGTGGGCAGCGTCAGCGTGGATGGCAGCAAGCAGGCGATGCAGGGCCTCGCCCATTGCCTCGCCGACCGCTGGGCCGGGCTCGATCCGGAGGACACGGGCGGCGAAGCCGAGGCGATCCAGGCGGCAAGCGAAGCACCCGCCACTTCGCTTTGAACCTCAGCTTCATACGGCTTGCCTGATCCTACCGAGGTGTGAGCGCGGCGTCGCGCAGGCCGCGCCACACTCTCAGGGCCTGCACCGTTTCGGGGACGTCGTGCACCCGCACGATCTGCGCGCCCTGCTCCACCGCTTTCAGCGCCAGCGCGATTGATCCGCCGAGCCGTTCACTCGCCGGCGCTTCCTTGGACAGCGCGCCAATCATCCGCTTCCGGCTCGCCCCCAGCACGATCGGGCAGCCCAGGCCGTGCAACAGCGCAAGCCCGTTCATGAGATCGAGATTGTGCTGCACAGTCTTGCCGAAGCCGATGCCCGGATCGACCAGGATCCGATCCCGCGCGATCCCCGCCGCTTCCGCTGCCCTGATCCGCTCCTCCAGCCAGTCATAAACGGCGAGCAGCACCGGCCCGTCATAGGACGGGTTCTGCTGCATCGTTTCCGGCGTGCCCTGATGATGCATGAGGACAACGGGCGCGCCCGACCGTGCCACCACCTCCATCGCGCGCGGATCCCAGATCAGAGCCGACACGTCGTTCATCAGCACCGGCGCGATGTCGAGAGCCGCCTCCATCACCCCGGCCTTGCGCGTATCGACCGACAACGCCGTGCCCGCCGCCGCCAGCGTGCGGAGCGGCGGCACGATCCGGCCGATCTCATCCCCCTCCCAAACCGGCTGCGCGCCCGGCCGGGTCGATTCCCCGCCAATATCGATGATCGCCGCCCCGGCCTCCGCCATGGTGAACCCCGCCTCCGCCGCGCGGGCGGGACCACCATGCGCGCCGCCGTCCGAGAAACTGTCCGGCGTCACGTTCAAAATGCCCATCACCTGCGGCTGATCGAGCCGGATCGTCCGTTCGCCGAGCACCAACGGCGGCCGGGGCGAAACAAGGTTCGCCCAGACCCGCGCCGCCTCCTCGCCGAGCGTCGGAAGCACCCCCGCCATCTCCGCCACCGGCACAAGATCCACGGATCGCCCGCCGCCATCGACCCGGATCACCTCAACGGCTGAAAACCAGCTGAGCCCCCCGGCCAGCCGCGCCACCTGCCCATCCAGCCCGAACGGCGCGTCGATAAAGGCGGTGGGACGGAGATAGATACGGGTCATGGCCAAAAAGCCCTCATTGAAAAGAAAGGAAATTCAGGGCGACGATGATGAAGTTGATGGCGGGACAACATTTTCTACGCCTCATCCTCGCACGCTGCCAGACGTAAAGCGAAGTCGGCGGAAGGGAGGAGGCAAGGGTCCATTGGACGGGAATAAACGGAAACA
>DATDNN010000005.1:0-6461 GCA_036518255.1 Allosphingosinicella sp.
TCGGCGGCTTCCTCGACGGTCATGTCGAGCACGTCGGCGATCGACTTGCCCTTGAACAGCACTTCCAGCGTCTCGCGGTTGTAGCGCTTGCCCTTGCAGACGTCGCAGGTGACGTAGACATCAGGCAGGAAGTGCATTTCGATCTTGATGAGGCCGTCGCCGGTGCACGCCTCGCAGCGGCCGCCCTTCACGTTGAAGGAGAAGCGGCCGGGCTTGTAGCCGCGTGCCTGCGCCTCGGGGAGGCCGGCGAACCAATCGCGGATGTTGGTGAAGGCGCCGGTGTAGGTCGCCGGGTTCGAGCGTGGGGTGCGGCCGATCGGCGACTGGTCGATGTCGATCACCTTGTCGCAATACTCCAGCCCCGTGACCTTGTCGTGCTTGCCGGCGAGGATGCGGGCGCCGTTCAAGGACCGCGCGGCGGCGGCGTAGAGGGTGTCAATGGTGAAGCTTGACTTGCCCGAGCCCGAGACGCCGGTGATGCAGGTGAAGGTGCCGAGCGGAATGCTGGCCGTCACGTCCTTCAGGTTGTTGGCCTTGGCGCCGTGGACGGTGAGTTTCTTGCCATTGCCCTTGCGGCGCTGCGCGGGCACCGCGACGGCGCGGCGGCCGGTGAGGTAATCGGCGGTGAGGCTGTTTTCATTGGCGAGGACTTCGTCGAGGCTGCCCGCGGCGACGACTTGGCCGCCGTGGACGCCGGCGCCGGGGCCCATGTCGATGACATAGTCCGCGGTCTTGATCGCATCCTCGTCATGCTCGACGACGAGCACGGTGTTGCCGAGATCGCGGAGGCGCTTCAGCGTGACGAGTAGGCGGTCATTGTCGCGCTGGTGGAGGCCGATCGAGGGCTCGTCGAGGACGTAGAGGACGCCGGAGAGGCCCGAGCCGATCTGGGAGGCTAGGCGAATGCGCTGGCTTTCGCCGCCCGACAGGGTGCCGGAGGTGCGGTCGAGGTTCAGATAGTCGAGGCCGACATTGTTGAGGAAGCCGAGGCGCTCGTTGATTTCCTTGAGGATGGCGCGGGCGATTTCGCGCTGCTGCGGGTTCAGTTTCTCCTCGAGGGCGGCGAACCATTCGAGCGCGCGGACGACGCTGCGGCGGGTGGAGACGGAGATGTCCTCGCCCGCGATCTTGACGCTGAGCGCTTCGGGGCGGAGGCGCGCGCCGTCGCAGACTTCGCAGGGGGCGGAGCTTTGATATTTGGCCAACTCCTCGCGCATCCAGGCGCTTTCGGTCTGCATCATGCGGCGGTTCAAATTGCCGATGACGCCTTCGAAGGGCTTCACGACGTCATAGCTTTTGCGGCCGTCGACGAAGGTGAGGGTGACGGGGCGGCCTTCGGTGCCGAAGAGGATGATCTTGCGCACATCCTCCGGCAGATCCTGCCACGGCGTTTCGAGGCTGAAGCCATATTCGCGGGCGAGGGAGCCCAGCACCTGCATGTAATAAGGGCTGGGCGGATTGGACTTGGCCCAGGGGACGACGGCGCCCTTCTTGATCGACAGCGCTTCGTTGGGGACGACCAGTTCGGGGTCGAACAGGAGCTTTTCGCCGAGGCCGTCACAGGCCGGGCAGGCGCCCTGGGGGGCGTTGAACGAGAAAAGGCGCGGCTCGATCTCGGCGATGGTGAAGCCGGAGACCGGGCAGGCGAATTTCTCGGAGAAGGTGATGCGGCCCGGGGGGGCGTGGGTGGCGAGGACGTTGCGGTCCGACGCCTGGGTGAGCGCCGCGGCGACGCCGGTGCGGGCGGTGCTGTCTTCGGAGTCTGCTGACTCTACGGTTCTGCTATTTGGACCTTCTCCGTTCGTGTCGAGCGACGTCGAGACACGCTTCTCGACTTCGCTCGAAGCGAACGGGGTTTGTTCGGTTTTTGGAGGATCTGCAGGGTCGAGATAGACGAGGCCATCCGCGAGTTTCAGCGCGGTTTCGAGGGAGTCCGCCAACCGCGTTTCGATGCCTTCGCGGACGACAAGGCGGTCCACGACGACTTCGATGTCGTGTTTATATTTCTTGTCGAGGGCGGGGGCCTCTTCGATGTCGTAGAACTGGCCATCGATGCGGACGCGGGTGAAGCCCGCTTTCTGCCATTCGGCCATTTCCTTCCTGTACTCGCCCTTGCGGCCGCGCACGACCGGGGCGAGGAGGTAGAGGCGCATGCCTTCGGGAAGCGCCATGACGCGGTCCACCATCTGGCTGACCGTCTGCGCGCTGATGGGGAGGCCGGTGGCGGGCGAATAAGGCACGCCGACACGCGCCCAGAGGAGGCGCATATAATCGTAGATTTCGGTGACGGTCGCGACCGTGGAGCGCGGGTTGCGGCTCGTCGTCTTTTGCTCGATCGAGATGGCGGGCGACAGGCCCTCGATATGATCGACGTCGGGCTTCTGCATCAGTTCCAGGAACTGGCGCGCATAGGCCGAAAGGGACTCCACGTAGCGGCGCTGCCCCTCGGCATAGATGGTGTCGAAGGCGAGGCTCGATTTGCCCGAGCCCGACAGGCCGGTGATCACGACCAATTTGTCGCGCGGAATATCGACGTCCACGCCCTTCAGATTGTGCTCGCGCGCGCCGCGCACCGAAATATGAGTCAGCATGGGCCTAGCTGTTCCAGATTTGTTCTTTTGATGCAAGGGCGCGGCATGGGAGGCAACGCTGCATGCCGCAAATGGGTGCGGTAAGGAGGCGACGCAAGGCCCCGCCTTTTCCCGGGATATCTTGCCTGAAATCAATGACTCCCGAAGTAAAATCCGCTATCGGGCCATATAGCGGTGGCACGCGGGCACTGACGTTCCGGCCGCTTTTCTAAGGGGACGAGCAATAATAACAGCATCCAGCGCCCCGTATATTTGGGGCAAAGGCTGAAATGGCACGGACGAACCCCACGCCGTCCGGCCTGACATCGGCCGTTCCGCATTTTTCGTTGCACGGCGACTTTCAGGCGACGTTCAATGCCCTGCCCGTCGGCCTCGTCTATGCCGATGCATGCGGCCGCATCGTGCGGGGAAACCGCCAGGCGGAGGAGATTTTCCGCCACCCCATCCTGCCAACCGAAACGGCCGAGGAGCATGGCCGATGGGTTTCCTTCCATGCCGATGGACGGCAGGTAACGGCTGACGAATATCCGCTGGTTCGCGTGGTACGCGGCGAAAGAAAGGCCGAGCTCGACGTTCACTATGCGCGGGGCGATGGCACGCGCGGCTGGGTGCGCCTCGTCGCCAGCCGCATCGACGATGCGGAGGGACGGCTGAAGGGCGGCGTCGTCGCCGTGCTCGATATCGACGCGGAACGCCGGGCGGCCGAGGCCGCGCAGGATGCCACCTACCGCTTGCAGGTCGCGCAACGGGCCGGTGAAATCGGCACGTATGAACTGCTGCCCGAAGAGGGCCGCGTCCTCGTTTCAGAAGAATTTTGCAAAGTCTGGGGCCTCGCTCCGACGCCTGAAATCTCCCTGGCCGAGGCTGAGGCGCTGCTCCACCCGGACGATCTCGCGGCGGTGCGGCAAGCCGGGAATTACGGCGTGGGCCAATCGGTCTACCGCATCATCCAGCCGCTGACGGGTGAAGAAAGGTGGATCCTGCGGCGCGGAGAAAAGGTCGAGGATTCCAAGGGACGCATCCGGTATTTCGGGGTGACCTACGACCTTACGGAAAGCAAGCGCACCGAAGAGGCGCTGCGCGAGAGCGAGGAGAGGCTGCTCGCAGCGATCCAGGGATCGGGCGCGGGTACGTTCCGGGCGTCTTTCGCCGACGGCATTCTCGACCTCGACCGCCATCTCGAGGCGATGCTGGGCCTGGCGCCCGGCGCGGGGCCGAGGCGGCTGGAGGATTGCCTGGCCCTGATCCACCCAGACGACCGGGAGGAGTTCATCGCCCGGAGCAGACAGGCCGAGGAAAGCGGAGCCGATTTCGACATGGAGTTCCGCGTGATCCTGCCCGACGGGCAGGAGCGCTGGCTGCACGAGCGCGGCAAGGTGAGCTTCGGCCCCGGCGGGCGGCCCGCTTACATGACCGGCGCCTGCGTCGACGTCACCGAGCGGATGGTGACGATGCGGCGGCTCAACACCGTTCTCGAAAGCATCACCGATTCTTTCATCGCGCTCGACGGGCAATGGCGGGTGACGCTGGTCAACCGGGCAGCGGAAAGCTTCCTGCAGATCGACCGGAAGGATGTGATCGGACGCCTGCTGTGGGACGTCTTTCCGGAGCTTGCCGACAGCCCGCTGAAGCCAGCGCTGATCGAAGTCATGGAGCAGCGCCACCCGCTTACCTGCGAAATTCAGCCGCAGCGGCGGCCAGGGCGAACCATCGAGATCCGGCTGTCGCCCAAGGAAGGCGGCGGCCTCGCGGCCAATTTCAGCGACATCACGGAACGCAAGAAGGCGGAGCAATATCGCGAGATGCTGCTCGGTGAACTCAACCACCGGGTGAAGAACACGATGGCGCTCGTTCAGGCGACAGCGCATCAGACCTTCCGGTCGGCCGAGGTGCCGCAGCACTTGCGTCAGACGTTCGAAGGCCGCCTTGCCGCTCTCGCCCGCGCGCATGATCTTCTGATCCGGCAGAGCTGGGAGAGCGCGACGCTGGGCGAAGTGGTGAGAACCGCCCTCGATCCCTTCGGCATCGCCGAGGATGGGCGGTTCAGCGTGGAAGGTCCGGACCTGCGCCTTCCCGCGCAGGCGGCGGTCTCGCTTGCCATGGCATTGCACGAGCTTGCGACGAACGCGGTCAAATATGGCGCGCTTTCAGGGCCTGAAGGCAGCGTCGCCTTGCGCTGGTCGGCGGAAAGCGAGCGCCTGCAATTCCGCTGGACGGAAGCGGGCGGACCCGAAGTGCGCGTGCCGGACGAGCGCGGCTTTGGATCGCGCCTCATCGAACGCGCGCTTGCCGCCGAACTGGGCGGCAAGGTGCGCATGGACTTCGCGCCCGCCGGTCTCACCTGCACGATCGAGGCGCCGCTGCCCGGCGCCTGATACGGGAAGAGGCGGCGGGGCTTGCACAAGCGCGGCCAAATGTGTCTGTTCGCACCGGACCAAAAAGGGGGCGGGCAGATGGCGACCATTGCCGAATATGAAACGGGCGGAGATGTCGGCGGCATATTGAAGGCGGGGCGCTGGCGGCGGCTGCGCATCACGGCCTGGATGATCATCTTGTTCCTCGCCATCGGCATCGCTTCGGCGCTCACTTATGCGCTGATCCGCAAGGCGGCTGGCAACGGCACGACGGCCGTCCTCGGTGCCGAAGTGGCCATCGCCGCCCTTTCCATTTTCCTCTACCGGCTGGCAGTGCTGAAGGGCGAGAAAAGGCGGCCGGAGGAAATCGCAGGATCATGGGCGATCCGCGAGACTCTGATCGGCCTTGCCGTTGGCGCGGGCATGATGACCGCCACCGTCGGTATCCTCGCGGGCACGGGCCTTTACAGCCTGCATTTCGGCGTGCCGCAGAGCGCCTGGGACGAGATCGGCATGGCGATCCGATCGGGTGTGGCCGAAGAGGTGCTGTTCCGCGCCATCCTGCTGCGCCTGCTCTGGCGCGCGTTCGGGCCGCTCGCCGCCTTCGGCCTTTCCGCCGCCCTGTTCGGCGCACTGCACCTCGGCAATCCCAATGCGAGCCTGTTCGCGGCTTTGTGCATCGCCATCGAAGCGGGCATCATGCTCGGCGCCTTCTACGCCCTCACCGGACGGATCTGGGTATCGATTGGCGTCCATGCCGGATGGAATTTCACGCAAGGCTGGGTGTTCGGCGCCGCCGTGTCGGGCTTCGCCGAAAAGGGCACCTGGGGCGTCAGCACGCCGGACCCGGCTGCCGCCGCCTACCTGTCAGGCGGACCGTTCGGCCCGGAAGCCTCGCTCCCCGGGCTCGCGGTCGGAACTTTGGTCGGCGCGGGCACCTTGTGGCTCGCTTGGCAGCGTGGGCGGCTGGGGCGGACACTCGACTAGGGGTTTCTAGCTTTCGCCGGAGCAACACCGATTTCGTCATTGCGAGCGAAGCGAAGCAATCCAGCGGGCGCCGAACCTGGCGGCGGCATGGATTGCTTCGTCGCTATGCTCCTCGCAATGACGAGGTGAGCCTTAGAAACGCAGCGCCTTTGCGCGCTTTACCCCTGCTATCGCCTTGATCGCGGCGACCACATCGTCGCCGACGTGACTGTCCACCGAGACGAGGGCCAGCGCCTCGCCCTTGGCGGCGCGGCGGCCGAGGTTGAAGGTGCCGATGTTGATCCCCGCCTGCCCTAGCAGGGTGCCGAGGCGGCCGATGAAGCCGGGCGTGTCTTCGTTGACGATGTAGATCATCTCGCCGGTCAGCTCCGCCTCCACCTTGATACCGAACATTTCGACGAGACGCGGCGCGGCATTGGCGAAGAGGGTGCCCGCGACGGAGCGGTCGCCGTCGGGAGTCGCCACCGTCACGCGGACGAGCGTGTGATAATCCCCTTCCCGGTCATGCCGGACCTCGCGCACGTCGAGG
>DATDNN010000006.1:0-5433 GCA_036518255.1 Allosphingosinicella sp.
GAAGAGCATGCCGAGCGCGGCAAGGCCGAAGCCTGCCCACCAGCCGACCGTATCGGCGAGCAGCGGGCAGAGCAGCTGCGAGAGCAGCGAGCCGAGGTTGATGCCCATGTAGAAAATGGTGAAGCCCGCATCGCGGCGGCGATCGCCCTGTTCGTAGAGCGAGCCGACGATGGTGGAGATGTTGGGCTTGAAGAAGCCGTTGCCGACGCTGACCAGCGACAGGCCGGTGAGCATGAGCATCATGAAGAGCATCGGACGATCGCCGCCCGCTTCAAAGCCGCCCTTCTGGACCGTGCGCGCGACGCTGCCATCCTGGGCGAGGAGCGAAATGGTGCCATCCTCGTTACCCTGGATCAGCAGGCGCTGGCCGCCATCGATTACGTAGCGCTTTTCGTCGCCAGTGCTGGTGGGACGATCCTTATAATTTTCGACCTGAACTTCGTAGCGCTGGCCGTCGATGGTCGCGTGCGGCTTGGCGGTTTCACCGCCGAAGCAGAGGACGAAATAACCGATCGCCATCATGATCGCGCCGAACTTCACCGACTTCTTGGAGCCGAGATAACGGTCGGCAAGTAGGCCGCCGACGAGCGGGGTGAGGTAGACCAAAGCCGTGAAGCCGCCATAGAGGCCGTTCGTCGTCTGGTCGCTGAACAGGAAATGTTTGGTGAGGTAGAGCGTCAGAAGCGCCCGCATGCCGTAGAAGCCGAACCGCTCCCACATTTCGGTGGTGAACAGGCGCGCAAGCTGCCGCGGATGGCCGAACCAGGTCTCGCCATCGGCTCGGCTGACTTGCGGCGTTTCGGCTTCCGCCGTCGCGTCCGCATTGACATTGACCATCATTCTCTCCCCAACTTTTACCTCCCGGCCATGCCGGCGAACCGCGCAACCTAACGCCGATCCCGCGCTTGTGAAGCCGGATTGTTGACCCCATGTCCTCCTGCTAGGCGGATGACATCATGCTGAACGATCTTTCCTCCCCCCTCGCCCTCCTCCGGACGCGCCGCTCCGGACGCCCCCGCGATCTCGTCGCGCCGGGGCCGGATGCAGCGGAATTGCGCCAGATTTTCGAGATTGCGGCGCGGACGCCCGATCATGGCAAGCTCCACCCTTGGCGGTTCGTCCATGTGCCCGCCGCCGCGCGACCAGCCTTCGAGCAATTGCTGCTGAAGGCCTATCGCGAGACCAATGCGGAGCCCGGACGGCTGGAGATCGAGGCGGTGGAACGCTTCGCCCATCAGGCGCCGGAGCTGGTCGTCGTCATGTTCCGCCCCGTCGAAAGCCAGCGCATTCCGATATGGGAACAGGAACTCTCCTGCGGCGCGGCCTGCATGAATCTCCTCTCCGCCGCTCATGCGCTGGGTTATGTGGGCGGCTGGGTGACGGGCTGGGCCTCCGTTTCGGACACCGCCACCGCCGCCTTCGCCAGGGAGCCGGGCGAGCGGATCGCGGGCTTCATATTCCTCGGCACGCCCTCTGTGCCGTTGGAGGAGCGCCCGCGTCCGGATCTCAGCGAGGTCGTTTCGGAGTGGAGGGGTTAGCCTCTCTATCCTCTTGACCCCGCCACTGTCTTAGGACAGTATAGCGCAATGCCAACCGACGACCGTCCCGTCTATCTGCGCCTGCGCGACAGCATCGCCGCCGCGATTCTCGACGGGCGGGTGAAGGACGGCGATCCGCTGCCGTCGGTTCGTGCGCTGGCGGCGGAACATGGCGCCAATCCGCTCACCGTCGCCAAGGCCTATCAGACCTTCCAGGACGAAGGCCTGATCGTGGTGAAGCGCGGCGTCGGCATGTTCGTGGCGGAAGGCGCGACCGAGCGGCTGCACGCGGCCGAGCGCAAGGAATTTCTCGATCATCGCTGGCCGGAGATCTCCGCCCATATGCGCCGCCTTGGCTTGAAAGTCGAAGATCTGGTAGAGCGCGCCCTCGCCTAAGGCGGGGATTCGATGACAGCGCTTTTCATTCTTGCACTGGCTTTGGCCATGGACGCCTTCGCGGCTTCGCTCTGCCAGGGCGCGGTGGCGCGGCCCGGCGCGAACGGCGCCATTCGCATCGGCGCGGCGTTCGGCACCGCGCAGGCCGTGATGCCGCTGCTCGGCTGGGGCCTCGGCATCGCCTTTGCGAGCCTTATCCAGGCGGTGGATCATTGGGTCGCGCTGGCGCTGCTCGGATTTCTTGGTGTCCGGATGCTGAAAGCGGGGCTGGAGGGCGAGACTGACGATTGCGTGCCCGCACTCGCCGGATGGGCGCTCCTTTCCGCCGCGATCGCCACCAGCATCGACGCGGCGGCGGCGGGCGTGACCCTGCCCCTCCTCCAGCAGCCGATCGGAACATCGATCGCGGTAATCGGCGCCACCACCGCGCTCCTCTGCTTCGGCGGCGTGTTCGCGGGAGAAATCATGGGAACGAAGCTCGGCAAGAAGGCCGAAGTGGCGGGCGGCGCGATGCTCATACTCCTCGGCCTCAAGATTTTCGTCGAGCATCAGTTTCTGGGGGCTTAGCCCCCCGCATCATTGCGAGCGGAACGCGGCAATCCAGCCGAAGCTGGCCGCAAGATGGATTGCTTCGTCGCTACACTCCTCGCAATGACGAGTTAGGCCCTAGCGCCGCCGGAAGAGCATCAACACCAGCACGGCCGCCAGCGATTTCAAAATCGCACCCGGCAGGAACGGCAGCAGGCCGTCGCGTACCGCCTCGCTCCGTCCCGCAAAGGTCGAAAGCCACAAGACGCCCGGCAGGAGGCAGGCGGCATGGGCGATCAGCGCGCCCGCGAAAGCGTGGAAAGGCTTACGGCCATTCCAGCCACGTTCGGCGAGCCAGCCCATCACAGCCGCCGCGACGGGGAACCCGGCGAGATAACCGCCGGTCGGGCCCAGGAATTTCTCCCATCCTCCGCTGCCGCCCGAAAAGACCGGCAGTCCCGCCGCGCCAAGGCCGAGCCAGACGAGGACGGCGAGAAGCCCCAGCCGCCAGCCCAGCAGGCCGCCGGTGAGGATCACGGCCAGGGTCTGCAGCGTGAACGGCACCGGCTGCATCGGAATTTCAACGCGCGATGAGAAGGTGAGCGCGGCGATGGCAACCAGAAGGGCGAGAAGGCGCGCGAGATCGCTGCGAAAGGCAAGAGGCGGCTTCATCGGATCAGGCGGCGAACGCTTCGGCCGGAACCGAATAGAGAATGTCCGCCGATGCGCGGGCGGCCGGCTCCAGACCCAGGGCTTCCGGCACGATCTGGTCCAGATAGAAGCGCGCCGCCGCACGCTTCATCACCAAGAAACCCGGATCGGCGTCGCTGCCTTCGACAGCCTTCAATTGCCGCGCCATCAGCCAGCCGCTCGCCGCGACAGACAGCATGGTGAGGAAGGGATAGGAACCCGCCAAGCGATCGTCGGTCGAAACCTGGGCGAGATGCCCGGCCACGCCCTCAACGGCGTCGATAAGCGCGGCAAGTGCCGCCTCACGGCCCGCATCCGCGCGCATCTCTGCGATAAGGCGGGCGAGCACCTGGCCGCCCTCCAGCCCAAGCTTGCGGCCGACGAGATCGGCGGCCTGGATGCCGTTCGTGCCCTCGTAAATAGGGGTGATCCGTGCGTCCCGGTATTGCTGGGCGGCGCCGGTCTCCTCGATGAAGCCCATGCCGCCATGCACCTGGATGCCGAGGCTCGCCACCTCGACACCGACATCGGTGCCATAGGCTTTGACGAGCGGGGTCAAGAGGTCGACGCGGGCCTGCGCGCCTGCGATGCCGAGCGTCGCGCGATCCACCTCGCCCACCGCATAATAAGCGAGCGCCCGCGCCGCTTGCGTCAGCGCCTTCATGCGCATCAGCATCCGGCGGACGTCCGGATGTTCGACGATGGCGACGGGATCGCGGCTGGCGCCTCCCGCGCGGGCCGACTGGACGCGCTGGAGGGCATAGGCCACCGCTTTCTGCGTCGCCCGCTCCGCCACCGATACGCCCTGCAGGCCGACATTGAGGCGGGCATTGTTCATCATCGTGAACATGGCGCGCATGCCGCCGCATTCCTCGCCGATCAGCCAGCCGACGCACTTGCCCTCGTCGCCATAGGACATAACGCAGGTGGGCGAAGCGTGGATGCCGAGCTTGTGCTCGATCGAGACGCAACGCACGTCGTTCCGTGCGCCGATGCTGCCATCCGCGTTCAGCAGATATTTGGGCACGAGGAAGAGCGAGATGCCCTTCGTCCCCGCCGGAGCATCGGGCGTGCGGGCGAGAACGAGGTGGACGATATTGTCCGCCAGATCATGCTCGCCCCAGGTGATGTAGATTTTCTGCCCCTCGATCCGGTAGGTGCCGTCATCCTGCCGCACTGCCTTGGCCTTGAGCGCGCCGACGTCCGAGCCCGCCTGCGGCTCGGTAAGGTTCATGGTGCCGCTCCATTCGCCGGTGATGAGCTTCGGGAGCCAGATGTCCTGCAACTCCTTCGACCCGTGATGCTTCAGCGCCTCGATGGCGCCCGGCGTCAGCATGTTGATGAGCGAAAAGCCGAGATTGGCGCTGCCGAGATCCTCCAGCACCACCGTGGCCAGCGTCTGCGGCAGCCCCTGCCCGCCATGGGTCACGGGGCCAGCGAGCGTGCCCCAGCCGCCCTCGACATAGGCCCGGTAAGCGGCCTTGAACCCGGCCGGCAAAGTCACCCCCTCGGGCGACCATTTAGCGCCTTCTTTGTCGCCGATCCGGTCTAGCGGCGCGAATTCGCCCGCGGCGAGCGCGCCCACGCCTTCGAGGATCGCGTCCGTCAGATCGTCCGAAAGGTCCGGGAATGTATTCTCCCCAGCCAGTTCCTGGAGTTTCACGATGTGCCGGAGGAGGAATTTCTGTTCGGTTACGGGGGGCGTGTAGGTCATCCGTGTCTCTCGCGATCTTGCGCTGCTTCACCCGCCGCTATAGCCCGCCAATATGGCCGCGCAAAACACCCTCGTCCGCCCTTACGGCAAGGCCGCCATCGACGAAGCGGCGGGCTGGATCGCGCGCGGAGAGCCGGTCGCGATGCCCACCGAAACCGTATACGGACTCGCCGCCGACGCCACGAACGGCGAGGCGGTGGCACGCATCTATGCGGCCAAGGGGCGGCCGAGTTTCAATCCGCTGATCGTCCATGTGCCCGACCTTGAAAGCGCGGAGCGGGTCGCCGTCTTCGACGCTCTCGCCCGATCGCTCGCCGAGCGTTTCTGGCCGGGGCCGCTGACCCTCGTCCTGCCGATGAAAGCCGAGGCCGGGATCGCGCCCATCGTCACGGCGGGCCTTCCCACCATCGCCATCCGCGTGCCCGCCCATCCCGCGATGCGCGACCTGCTCGCTACGACGCGAAAGCCGCTCGCCGCGCCATCGGCCAATGCGAGCGGACGGATCAGTCCGACCCGGGCGGAGCATGTGCTGGCGAGCCTCGATGGCCGTATACCGATGATCGTCGA
>DATDNN010000007.1:0-2751 GCA_036518255.1 Allosphingosinicella sp.
CTTCGTCGAGCGGCACGCGGCTGATCGCGACGCCCGGCGGAAAGGCGGTGAGGAGGCGCGAGGGCGTCGCCGAGGAGAGCAAAACGAACATGCCCTTGTCCTCCGCCCGGCGGATGAGCCGCCCGAAGGCCTGGGCGAGGCGGGCGCGCACCACGCGATCGTCATAGGCCGAGCCGCCGCCCGTCGCCCGCCGCGCGGCGTGGAGCACGGTGGGGCGCGGCCATGGTATGCCCTCCATCACGACGAGGCGGAGCGAATGGCCGGGGACATCCACCCCGTCCCGCAGCGCGTCGGTGCCGATCAGGGAGGCGCGCGGATCGTCGCGGAAGATGTCGACCAGGGTGCCGGTGTCCATCGGATCGACATGCTGGGCGTAGAGCGGCAGCCCCGCGCGCGCCAGCCGGTCGGCGATGCGGGCATGGACAGCCTTCAGCCGCTGGATGGCGGTGAACAGGCCGAGCGTGCCGCCGCCCGCCGCTTCGATCAGCCGCGCATAGGCGCCCGCGAGCTGGGGGATGTCGCCTTTCTTCAAATCGGTGACGACCAGCACTTCGCTGTTGGCGCCGTAATCGAACGGGCTCGGCGCCTCGAAATGGAGCGGCGGGCGGTCGAGATGCCACGCGCCGGTCCGCGCCTCGGCCGCCGCCCAATCCTCGCTGCCCCGAAGGGTGGCGGAGGTGACGATCACGCCGTGGGCGGGCTTCAGCACCGTTTCGGCGAGCGGGCGGGTGGGATCGAGCCAGCGGCGGTGGAGGCCGATGTCGAACTCGCGCCCGTCCACCCGCTCGACGGCGAGCCAGTCGACGAAATCGGGATCGGCCGGGCCGCCGAGGCGCGAGACGAGCGCGATCCACGCGCCCAAAGTCTGCGTCCGCCAGGAAAGGCCGGCGATGGCGCCCTCGATCCGCGCCCGCGCCTGCGCATCGAGCCAGTCGGGCGCATCCTCCAGCACCGCCTCCAGTCTTTTGGCGAGGGCCATCAGCGGCCGCATCAAAGCTTCCAGCGCCTGCGCCGCGGGCGCCGCCGCCGCGACGATATCGCCGTCAAGCTCGGCCATTTCGGTTTCGAGGCCGTAGCCCGCGTCCTGCGCTGAGGCGCGCGCATAAACCGAGCCGCGCACCGCGCTCAGCAATTTCTCGAGGGGGCCGAGCGGAATGCCTTCCGCGATGCGGCCGAGCCAGCCGTCGCCCGGCAGCAGCCCCGCCGCCTGAACGGCGGCATCCAGGGCGAGCGCGCCCTGCTCGTCATAGGAGGCGACGTCGCTAAGGCGCGCCGAAAGCCCGCGCCTTCGCCCGCGCGACTTCCCCTCCGGACCGATCAGCCAGCGCCGCATTTCGATCGCTTCCTGTCCGGACAAGGTGACGCCGAAGGTGGAGTCCGCCGCATCGAACAGATGGTGGCCTTCGTCGAAAATGAGGCGCGTCGGCGCGTTCCCCGCTTCCCGGCCCCGCGCCGCATTGACCATGACGAGGGCGTGATTGGCGATGACGATGTCGGCATCCTGGCTCGCCCGCGCTGCGCGCTCGATGAAGCATTTGCGGTAGTGCGGGCAGCCCGCATAGACGCACTCGCCGCGCCGGTCGGTGAGCGCCGTCGAGCCCGCGCGGCGGAACAATGTGGGAAGCCAGCCCGGCAGGTCGCCGCCCACCATGTCTCCGTCTTTGGTGTAAGCCGCCCAGCGCGCCACCAATTGCGCGAGGATCGCGGCGCGGCCCGCAAACCCGCCTTGAAGCGCATCCTCGAGATTGAGGAGGCAGAGATAATTTTCCCGGCCTTTGCGGACGACGACCTTCTTCTTGCGCTCGGTCGCATCGGGGAAGAGGCGGAGGCCTTCGCGGTCCAGCTGGCGCTGGAGGGCCTTGGTGTAGGTCGACACCCACACCGCCCCGTCGGCCTGCTCCGCCCACAGCGAGGCGGGCGCGAGATAGCCCAGGGTCTTGCCGATCCCGGTCCCGGCTTCCGCGAGCAGCATGTTGGGCAGCCCCTCGGCCACCCGAGGCCCGAACGCCTGCGCGGCGGCGGCGGCATAATGTTTCTGCCCCTCCCGCGCTTCCGCGCCCGCACCGGTCAGCCGCTCGAGCCGCGCCACCGCTTCGTCCGGCGCGACCCGCACCGGGCGAGGCTGGCCGCGCGCACCGCCTTCCTCCCATTCCGGGAGCTTCGAAAAGAGCCAGCGCTCGTCCCGCTCCGGCCGTTTGAGGCGCTGCGCCACTGCCGACGCCCACGGCCAGCGCAGCCGGTAGAGGGATTGGGCTGAGGCCCAGGCTCCTTCGCGCTCGGGCCATGCGGGGTTTTCGAGGGTTGAGAGGAGGGATGCAGCCGCTTCGAGAAGAAAGGCGGCGGCATGGGCACCGTCCAGATCCTCCCCGGTACGGGGAGGGGGGCCATGCGGCAGCATGGTGGAGGGGTCCGGCTCGGTGCAAGCCCCCTCCACCGGCTTCGCCGGTCCCCCTCCCCGTTCCGGGGAGGATTTAAGGGCAGCCGCCAAACCCTTCGGCGTCGGCACCACAAACCTGGCCGGATGCACAAACGCGAACAGCTCCAGCAGGTCGAGTCCAGAAAGATCGGGATACCCAAGCCTCTGCCCGACGAGCGGCGCGTTCAGCATCACCATCGGCGTTTCGGCGGCCCGCGCGATCGCCTCGCCGCGCCCGACGCCGCGCACGTCGCCGCCCGGATCGGCGATCCAGATGCCGCCATGGGTTGCGTAGAGCGCCGGATAAGGCAAAGAGGCCGTCATCCGCTCCATTT
>DATDNN010000008.1:0-3575 GCA_036518255.1 Allosphingosinicella sp.
GGGCATAAGCGGCGCCGTCTTTCTTAGAGGTACGACCCATGTCCAGATTCAGCCCTCGCGTCTTTTCGGGAATGCAGCCCACGGGCAACCTGCACCTCGGCAATTATCTGGGGGCGATCAAGCGCTGGGCGGAAATGCAGGATGAGGGCGAATGCCTGTTCTTCCTCGCCGATCTCCACGCCATCACCGTCTATAACGAGCCGGCGCAGCTCGCCGCCAACATCCGCGAGATGGCCGCCGCGCTGATCGCCTGCGGCGTCGATCCGAAGCGGGCGATCCTGTTCAATCAGGCGCGGGTTTCGGCGCATGCCGAACTCACCTGGCTTCTGAACGGCACGGCCCGTATCGGCTGGCTCAACCGCATGACGCAGTTCAAGGAGAAATCGGGAAAGAACCGCGAGGGTGCGAGCCTTGGCCTCTATGCCTATCCAGTGCTGCAGGCCGCCGACGTTCTCCTCTATCAGGCCACGCACGTGCCGGTGGGCGAGGACCAGAAACAGCATCTCGAGCTCGCCCGCGACATCGCCGTGAAGTTCAACACCGATTTCAACGTCGAGCTCTTCACTTTGCCCGAACCGCTGATCGGCAAGGCGGGCGCGCGCATCATGTCGCTCCGCGACGGCAGCGCGAAGATGTCGAAATCCGATCCTTCGGACATGAGCCGCATCAACCTGACCGACGACAGCGATACGATCGCGCAGAAATTCCGCAAGGCGAAGACCGACCCGGAACCGCTGCCGGAAACGATGGAGGGGCTGGAAGGGCGCCCGGAGGCGCGCAACCTTGTCACCATCTATGCCGTGCTTTCCGGACGGGAAGCGGAAGACGTACTGACCGAATTCGCCGGACAGGGCTTCGGCGCCTTCAAACCGCGCCTCGCCGACCTTGCGGTGGAAACCCTACGGCCGATCCGGGAACGGTTCGAAACCCTGCGCGGCGATCCGGGCGAGATCGATGCGATCCTCGCGGCGGGCGCGGAGCGGGCGCGGGCGCTCGGCGCTTCGACCCTGGAGGGGGCCTACAAGGCGCTTGGCCTGCCGCGCTAGGCGTGGGCCTGGGAGGGCGGTGCGTTTTCTTAAGCAACCATTCAGGCATTTTGGAGCAAAAGTGCACTAACTGAACTGGTTAGATATCGGTTGAAAGGCAATATACGCCCATGCGCAAGACCCTGCTCGCTGTTACCGCCTCCGCCGCTTTCCTGATGCTCGGCGCTTGTACGACCGGTTTCCCGGCGCAGGTCTCGCGCTTTCAGGCTATGCCCGCGCCCCAAGGACAAAGCTTCGTCGTCCAGTCGAGCGACCCCAAGAAGAATGACAGCCTGGAATTTGCGCAATATGCGGGCATCGTCCGGCAGAACCTGATCGCGCAGGGCTATGCCGAAGCCCCCTCGCCCGCCGCGGCCACCTTCGTCGTCGAGATCGACTATGGCGTCGATAACGGCCGGACCGAAGTGGCGAGCCGCCCGTCCTTCGATTACAGCCCCTTCTGGTACCATCCTTATTATCCGCGCTTCGGCCATTTCGGCCACCGCTACCGCAGCCCGTTTTATTATGGCTGGGGCGACCCCTTCTGGGGCGATCCCTTCGCGGGGGACGTTTACAGCTACACCGTCTATACGAGCTATCTCGACATGGACATCAAGCGGACGGCCGACGGCCAGCCGCTGTTCGAAGGCACGGCCAAGGCCCGCTCGCGCACCGACGAACTCCAGACCCTCGTCCCGAACCTCGTCGAAGCGATGTTCACCAATTTCCCCGGCCGTTCCGGCGAAGTCGTGAAGATCACGGTCCCGCCGCCCGCGAAGAGCAGGGGCTGACCAAAAAAAAGAGCCGGGAAATCCCCGGCTCTTTTTTGGTCCTACGCGGGAAATCAGCTCTCCAGCTGACGTGTCAGCAGGCGGATGTCGGCGTCCAGTTCCGCGTCCTGGGCGCGGAGCTTTTCGATCTGGCGGACGGCGTGGATCACGGTGGTGTGATCGCGCCCGCCGAAGCGGCGGCCGATTTCGGGGAGCGAGCGCGGGGTCAGCTGCTTCGAAAGGTACATGGCGACCTGGCGCGGGCGGGCGACCTCGCGGGCGCGGCGGGCGGAGGTCATTTCCGCCTTCCGGATGCGATAATGGTCGGAGACCTTGCTCTGGATCTCGTCGATCGAGATACGGCGCTGGTTGGCGCGCAGGATATTCGCCAGCACCTCCCCCACGAAATCGAGGTCGATCGCGCGATTCTGCATCTGGGCATAGGCGGCGATACGATTGAGCGCGCCCTCAAGCTCGCGGACGTTGGAGCTGATGCGCTTGGCGAGGAACATCGCCACGTCGTCCGGCACGGTGACGGGCAGCGTCTCCAGCTTCTTCTGGATGATGCCGAGGCGCAGTTCGAGGTCCGCTTGGTTGATGTCGGCGACAAGGCCCCAGGACAGGCGGGAAAGGATGCGCGGCTCGATGCCGTCCAGATCCTGCGGCGCGCGATCCGAGGAGATGACGAGACGGCTGCCGGCCGAGATGATCTCGTTCATCGTGTGGAAGAATTCTTCCTGCGTCGATTCCTTGCCCGCGATGAACTGGACGTCGTCGATCATCAGCAGGTCCGCCGAGCGCAGCTGCTGCTTGAAGCGGATCGTGTCGTTGGCGCGCAGGGCGGCGACGAATTCGACCATGAACTTTTCGGCCGACATGTAGACGATCTTCGCGCCCGGGCGGCGCGCGCGGAATTCGTGGCCGATGGCGTGGAGGAGGTGCGTCTTGCCGCGCCCGGTGCCGCCATGGATGAAAAGCGGATTGAAGGCGACATTGTCCGCCGTCGCGAGCGTGCGCGCGGCATTGAACGCCACTTCATTGGCCTTGCCGACGACGAAGCTGTCGAAGCGGTAGCGCGGCTCCAGCGGCACGCCGTAAAGACCGCCCTCTTCGCCGGGCGCGGCTTCTGCCTCGGGCGCGGACGGGATCGCGGCGGTGGCGGCCGTGCGCGGTGCATTCGCGCCCACGGCAATCCGGATGTGCCGGACGGTCGGCAGGGTCGTCCGCCAGGCGAGAGCCAGGCGCTCCGCGAAATGCGTCTGCACCCAATCCGCCATGAATTGGGAGGGAAGCTCGAGCGTCAGCGTGGCGCTGTCGGCATCGAAGCCCGCAAGCGTGATGGGGCGCAGCCAGCCGTCGAACGTGCGCGCGCCGCAATCGCGCCGCAGGCCGGTGCGAATCGCGTCCCAGGCCGCGGTGATCGGTTCACCGGCTCCGGACCGGTCTTCGGCGTCAACAGCAGTCGATAACGTCTGGCTCACGCAGCTCCCCCTGGTTCGCCGCTCGCAGGCGGCGCGATTATTACAGACAAAAGTTTCCCGTGCGGCAAAAGCGCGTGCGCGCGCCGCCTTTCAGGATCATTCTGCTGTGTGCATCCGAAGGCAGATTCGCGCTCCGGAAGAAGCATGTTCTAGGGGCGATTTCGGCCGCCGATCAAGCCCGCAAAATGTCACTTGGATGAAATAAATCCATTGACACGGAAATGCGGCACAGGCGCAAAAACTGGCACAAAAGCGTGCAAAAACAGCGATGTATATTTTTATGGAACGAAATGAAAACC
>DATDNN010000009.1:0-8361 GCA_036518255.1 Allosphingosinicella sp.
CGACGAGGGCGAACATCGCGCCTTGCGGATCTTTTGCCTGCACGATCCAGGCGCCGCCCGGCACTTCATGCGGACCCATCAGGATGGTGCCGCCGCCCGCCTTGATGCGGTCGATCCCGGCATCGATATCCGGCACGGAGAAATAGAAGAGCCAGATAGGGCGCGGGAGCTGGGGATTGTTGAACATCGCGCCGCGCGCTTCGGCGCCGCCGGTCGCGAAGAGCTGGTATGTGCCCATCGGCCCCATGTCCATCGCGGTATCCTTCGTCCAGCCGTAGAGGCCGGAATAGAAATCGAAGGCCTTTTCCCAGTCGCTGGTGTGGAGCTCGTTCCAGCCAACATGGCCGGGGGCCATGAAGGGCGCGGGCTCGGCATTGCCGTCCGATCCCGCGAAAATCACATAGGCCGCGTCCTGGGGATCGGCGACGACGGCGAAGCGGCCGATGCCGGGAATGTCGCTCGGCTGGCGGTGAACGGCGCCGCCCGCTTCAGCGACGCGCCGTGCGCCTTCATCGGCGTCGACGACGCCGATATAGCCCATCCAGGCCGGTTTCATGCCAGCGCCTTCGGATGGCATGGCCATGACGCCGCCCATGCCCCGGCCATTTGCCGAAAGTACCGCGTAGCGCGACCCGCCGCTATCCATGTCTTCATGGGTCCAGCCGACCACATTCTTGTAGAAGGCGAGCGCGCCGTCGACGTCGCCCGTCAGCAATTCGTGCCAGACGAACTGGCCTTCGCCCTGTGCCATCTCGATCAACCCCTTTCCGTATCGACGAGCGTCGCAAAGCCGCCGTAGATCATGCGCTTGCCGTCAAACGGCATCGGCTTGTCGCCCGGCGCCATGCGGGGATCTTCCATCACCTTCGTCCAGCCGGCGTCGCGCGTGTTCTTGTCCGGCCATTCGACCCACGAAAAGGCGATGGTTTCGCCGTCCTGCGCCTCGACCGCCTTTTTATAATCGGTGACCTTGCCGTCCATAAGATCATCGCCGAACGTTTCGACGACGCGGGTCGCGCCATGATCCATGAAGACGGTCGCGCCGGTTTCCGCCAGATCCCGATACGCCTGCTCATTCCCCGCCGGGATCGGCACCACGAAGCCGTCGATATAGCGGCCCTTGCCGCCCTCGCCCTTATCGAGGATCGGCGAGAAGCCGGACCAGATCATCCGCCTGCCATCGAAGGGCATCTCCTTGGCCATCTCCGCCATGCGCGGATCGTCCATCATCTTCCGGTTGGCGCTGTCCCGCACTTCCTTCGACGGATATTCGATGAAGGAGAAGAGCACAGCCTCGTCCGCTTTTGCCTGCACCGCACGCTTGAAATCGGTCTGCTTGCCGTCCGGCACGTCATCGCCCCAGCCTTCGTAGAGGCGGGTGGCACCCAGATCCTTGAACATCGCCGACGCCTCTTCGGCGTGCTTTTTATAGATGTCCTGTTTGGCGGTGGGGACGGGGGTCAGAAAACCTTCGATGTAGCGCATCTTACCTCTCCTCTTTGCCCCCCGCTCAAGCCGTGGCAGGCTCCGCCATCATTCTGGCCGCCATTTCGGCATCGAAGTGCATCACCTGCCAGCCGTGGCCGTCGGGATCGTCGAAGGCCCGTTCGTACATGAAGCCGTGGTCGTTCGGACCGTCGAGATGGCGCCCGCCCAATCGGATCGCGGTTTCGCCAATCCGGTCGACATCCTCGCGGCCATCAACCGTCATGCAGAGCAGGGCCTGGCTCGTTTCCTGCGCGTCCGCGATGCGCTTGGGCGTGAATTGGCGATATTTGTCATGGGTCAGCAGCATGACGTGAATGGCGTCGGAAAAGACCATGCAGGACGCCGTCTCATCGGAAAATTGCGGATTCTTCGTCGCACCCATCGTTTCGTAGAAAGCGGTAGACTTTTCTAGATCGCTTACCGGCAGGTTCACGAAAATCATCTTGGTCATCGGATTGCTCCCTTTTCCGATTCGGTGGTTGCTGATTACGCCGCTTTGTCCTATATTACAACTATGGAGTTAGAAAATGTAACTAGTGAATCAAGGAAAGGCGGGCGCCGCTATGACGACGCCTGCGGGGCCGCGCATGCGCTCGATATTGTCGGCGAGCGCTGGGCCCTGCTGGTTATGCGCGAATTGATGTTCGGTCCGAAGCGCTTCAGCGACATTCGCGCCAGCCTGCCCGGAATCAGCGCCAATGTGCTGACCCAGCGGCTGGAGGGGCTGGAGGCTTCCGGCGTGCTGGTGAAGAAGCGCTTGCCGCCCCCCGCTTCCGTCCAGGTCTATGAGCTGACCGATTGGGGCTATGCGTCCGAACCAATCTTCCAGGTGCTCGGTCGGTGGGGCGCCGCCTCGCCGCTCCACGATCCGACCCTGCCGCTCAGCACCGCGTCGATCCTCCTCTCCTTCCGCACGATGATCGATCCCGAACGGGCAAAGGGCATCGATGCGCGGATCGGATTCCGGCTGGGCGAGGAGAGTTTCGTGGGGCATATAGCGGGCGGAGGCATCGCCATCGAACGGGTTGAAACCCTGGATGCCAGCCTGATCTTCACCGGCACCGCGCAGGCCCTGGCGGCGGCGGTCTATGGCGGCATTCCGCTTGTAAATCTGGAAACACAGGGCGCGCTTCGCGTTGAAGGGGACAGGGCGCTGGTAGCGCGCTTCCTCACCCTGTTTCCGCTCCCCGACAAAGCCGCGCTTCCCGGGGGATAGGTTGCAGCCCGCCGCACGACGCTTTACCGGGGCGGCAGAGCCAAGGCAGGACATTGCATGACCGACATCCCCAACGTGACCCTCGACACCAGCGCGACCACGGTGATGGACGCGCCCGACCGGATCGTGAAGGTGCGCGACCTGTTCGGCGTCGACAGCGACATGGAAGTGCCGGCCTTTTCCGAAGCGGACGAACGGGTGCCGGAAGTGGACCCCACCTACGTCTTCGATCCCGATACGACACTCGCTATCTGCGCCGGCTTTGCGAAGAACCGCCGCGTCATGGTGCAGGGCTATCACGGCACCGGCAAATCGAGCCATATCGAGCAGGTGGCGGCGCGCCTCAACTGGCCGCTCGTCCGCATCAATCTCGACGCTCATATCAGCCGCATCGACCTCATCGGCCGCGACGCCATCGTGCTCAAGGACGGTCAGCAGGTGACGGAGTTCAAGGAAGGCCTCCTGCCTTGGGCACTCCAGACGCCGACTGCCTTGGTCTTCGACGAATATGATGCAGGGCGCCCGGACGTGATGTTCGTGATCCAGCGCGTGCTGGAAACCGAGGGCAGGCTGACCCTGCTCGATCAGAACAGGGTGATCCGCCCCAATCCCTGGTTCCGCCTGTTCGCGACGACCAATACGGTCGGCCTCGGCGACACGACCGGCCTCTATCACGGCATACAGCAGATCAATCAGGCGCAGATGGACCGTTGGAACATCGTCGTGACTTTGAACTACCTCCCGGCCGAAACCGAAGCGCGCATCGTTCTCGCCAAGTCCGGCGAATATGATCATGAAGGCGGCCGTCAGGAGGTCGAGCGGATGATCAAGGTCGCCTACCTGACCCGCCAAGGCTTCATCAACGGCGACATTTCGACGGTGATGAGCCCGCGCACGGTGATCAGCTGGGCGCAGAACAGCCTGCTCTTCGGCGATGTCGGCTTCGCCTTCCGCCTGTCCTTTTTGAACAAGTGCGACGAAGCGGAGCGGCCGCTGGTCGCCGAATATTATCAGCGCGTCTTCGGCAAGGATCTGCCCGAAAGCATCGCGGGGCGGGCGGGATGACAAGGCCCACCATAGCCCCTCCCCTTGATGGGGAGGGGTTGGGTAGGGGTGATGCCGGGGCCAGGCCCGGCGCGGGCGGAGAGATCACCCCCACCCAACCCTCCCCTATCGAGGGGGAGGGCTAAAGGTGCCGCAGGACAATCCCATCGAATCCTTTCGCCAGGCGCTCGCCGGGGCTTCGCGCGCCATTGCGCATGAGCCGGAACTGGAGCTGAGCTTCACCGCCGAAGGGCCTGGAACGTCGGGCAAGGCGATCCGCGTGCCGATTCCGAGCCGCACCCTTCCCGCGCGCGACGTCGCCGAGGCGCGGGGCTATGCCGATGCCGCGGCGCTGAAACTTCGCCATCACAATGTCGCGCTTCATGCCCGGGGCGCGCCCGCCGACGAGGTGGCGCGCGCCGTGTTCGACGCCGCCGAACAGGCGCGGGTTGAGGCGCTGGGCGCCCGGGCGATGGCCGGGGTTCGCGCCAATCTCGCCAGCGCCCTCGACCTCAAGGTGCGCACCGATCCGATCACCCGGGCGCGGAGCCGCGCCGAAGTGCCGCTGTCTACCGCCATCCAGCTGATCGTTCGCGAACGGCTGACGGGCGATCCGCCCCCTGAGGCCGCGCGCCAGGGGCTGGCGCTGGTCTCGGACTGGATCGAGGAGAAAGCAGGCGCCGACCTCGACGCGCTCGGCCTCGCGCTCGACGATCAGGCGGCTTTTGCGAGCCTCGCCACCAAGATGCTCCAGGACCTCGAGCTGATCGAAGGCGAGCCGGACAAGGAAAAGGCCGAGGAACAAGGCGAGGAGCCGGAGGAAGGCGAAGCGCCCGACGAGGGCGAAAGCGAGGAAGAAGAGGAAGAGGAAAGCGGCGGCGGCGAGGGCCAGTCGGAAATACGCGGCGAGCCCGAAAAGGGCGAGGATGAGGAAAGCGAGGGCGAGCTTTCCGAAGAGGACATGTCCTCCGATGCCGAAGGTCTTGCCGAGGAGGGGGAAGAGGGCGCCATGCCCGCCCGCCCCAACCGCCCGCTTTCGGACCTGTCGCCGCAATTCGATTATAAGGTGTTCACCGAACGCTTCGACGAAGTGGTGGAGGCGAGCGAACTTTGCGACGATGAGGAGCTGACCCGCCTGCGCGCCTTCCTCGACCAGCAGCTCGTGCATCTGCAGGGCGCGGTGACGAAACTCGCCAATCGCCTGCAGCGCCGCCTGATGGCGCAGCAGTCGCGCTCCTGGGACTTCGATCAGGAGGAGGGCCTGCTCGACGCCGCGCGGCTCGCCCGGGTCGTCATCAATCCGGCGCACAGCCTGTCCTACAAGATCGAGCGCGACACCAAGTTCAAGGATACGGTGGTGAGCCTGCTCATCGACAATTCGGGCTCGATGCGCGGGCGGCCCATCTCGATCGCCGCCATTTCCGCCGACATCCTCGCCCGCACGCTCGAGCGCTGCGGCGTGAAGGTGGAGATATTGGGTTTCACGACGCGCGCCTGGAAAGGCGGGCAGTCACGGGAGAAATGGCTGTCTGACGGACGCCCGCCGCTTCCGGGGCGCCTCAACGATCTGCGCCATATCGTTTACAAAAAGGCCGACGAGCCTTGGCGGCGGGCGCGCCGCAATCTCGGCCTCATGATGCGCGAAGGGCTGCTCAAGGAGAATATCGACGGCGAGGCTTTGCTCTGGGCCCACAACCGCCTGCTCGCCCGAAGCGAAGAGCGGCGCATCCTCATGGTGATTTCCGATGGTGCGCCGGTCGACGATTCCACCCTGTCCGTGAACAGCGGCACCTATCTGGAGCGCCACCTGCGTCAGGTGATCGGCTGGATCGAAAATCGCTCGCCGGTCGAGCTTGCCGCCATCGGCATCGGCCACGACGTCACCCGTTATTACCAGCGCGCCGTCACGATCATGGATGCCGAGCAACTGGGCGGAACGATGATAGAGCAGTTGGCAGGGCTCTTCGAAGCGCAGAGCTGATCCCGTCCAGGGGGTAAAACAATGGGGGCCGGAACTGAAAGGTTCCGACCCCCTCCCTCGCTACGCGACTCGAGGGATAAGCTTAGCAGCGATTGCCGCCGCTATTCTTGTCGATGGCGCGGCCGGCGAGCGCGCCTGCGGCGCCGCCGATGATCGCGCCCACGGTCCGGTCGCCATTACGGCCGGCGATTTCGTGGCCGAGGAGGCCGCCCGCGATCGCACCGATGATGGTACCGCCGTCGCCATTGTCGCAGCGCTGGCCGTAATAGCGGCCTTGATAGGAACGGTTGCCGTAATAGCGGTTATCGTAGCGGCCATAGCGATCGTAACGATTATAGCGATCACCCCGATAAGACTGCGAATAATAGCCGTCGCGATAATAGCCGCGATTATGTTCGGCCTGCGCGGCCGTGGGCATCGCGGTGAGGGCGGTAAGCGCGGCTGCGGCGCCGAGGGTGATCTTCTTGAACATGATCGTTACTCCTGAAATCCAACTGGCACCGGCTTCCCGGTACGCGATCCTTCTGCGCCGATTCGGTTGAGCCCTCCCTGAATGCCGCCGTCAGCCGCCATTCATTGTCGTTAACCCTGTTTTCGCTAGTATGACGCGATGCGTTTGCGCTCCGCCCTGCTGGCACTTTGCACCTTGCCGTGGCTTGCGAGCTTCGCGCCGCTCTGGCGCTATCCGCCGGAGCTGACGCCATCCCGTGTCCAGCTCAGCGTCGCGCCCGTTGCGCTGGAGGAGACCGCACCCGGGCGCCGGCGTGTCGGCGCGCTGACCTTTCTCGGCGGCTGGTCCATCCAAGCGAAAGGATTGGGCGGCTTGTCCGCGCTACGGCTCGAGGCGGGGCAGGCGACGGCGCTGAGCGACGCGGGGCGGGTGGTCCGCTTCGCTCTGCCGCCCGTAAATCGCGCCACGGCGGAGATCCTGCCGCTGATTGAAGGGCCGGGTCCGGCTTTCTCCAAGCGCAATCGCGACGCCGAAGCGCTCGATGTCGAGGGTGGCAGGCTGTGGGTGGGCTATGAAGGGCACAACGCCATCTGGCGCTACGACGCCGCGACGCTGGCCGCGCAGGCCTCCGCCGCGCCCGATGCGATGGCGGGGTGGGCAAGGAATGGCGGCGCGGAGGCGATGCTGCGCCTGCCCGATGGCCGCTTCCTGATCTTCGAGGAGGGCGCGGCCGATGCGGACGGCACCGTCGCGCTCCTGCTTTCCAGCCGCGACCCCGTGGAGCCCGGCGCGACGCTTACGAAGCTGCGCTACCGGCCGCCGCCGGGCTATGTGCCGGTGGATGCAGCCCTGCTGCCCGACGGCCGCATCGCCGTGCTCAACCGCCGCTTTTCGCCGTTCGGAGGATTTTCGGCCAGGCTCATGGCAGGGCGCCTGTCGGGGCCCGTTCTGGAGACGGAAGAGGAGCTTGCCGCGTTCGTGCCGCCCGTCCTCACCGACAATTATGAGGCGCTGGCCGTAACACAAGAAAACGGACGCACGATCCTGTGGATGGCGTCCGACGATAATTTCAATCCGCTGCAGCGGACTCTTATTCTGAAGTTCGCACTAGCCTGAAGTTCGCGCTGGCGCGGAACGGAACGCTCCGCGCCACGCGAAAGGCGTCAGGCCGCGGCGCTCGCCTTCTTGGCGATTTCGCGCTTCAGGCGGCGGGCCTTGAGGCTCAGCTTCTCGTCCGATGTCTTGGCGAGCCAGTTGTCGAGGCCGCCGACATGTTCGACCGAGCGCAGGCCGTTCATCGACACGCGCAGCTTCACGCCCTTCTGGAGCGCGTCGGAGATGAGCGTCACCGTCTGCAGGTTCGGCAGGAAGGTGCGCTTCGTCTTGTTGTTGGCGTGCGACACATTGTGGCCCACCAGCCGGCCCTTGCCGGTCAGTTCGCAAATACGCGACATGTCGAATCTCTTCTCATGGATTGGGGAACGTATCCCCTGAAAGCGTGCGCCGATAACCGGAAGGCGGCTTTTCGTCAACCGTCGCGAGGGAATGGCGGCGAATGCGGGAGATCGTTGCGCCTATGCAACCCTGAAGCGACGGTTTCGTTATCCCCGGCTGAAAGCAATATTGAGCCGAAAGGGAGAGAGATGCGCAAGCTGCTCATTCTACTGGCGATCCTCGTGATCGTCGCCATCATCCTGTTCGTAACCGGCTTCTGGCGCGTCGACCAGACACGCGAGGGTGCGCTTCCCGACGTCAACGTCAGCGCGTCCGGCGGCCAGCTTCCGGCCTTCGACGTCGATTCGAAGGAAGTCGTCGTCGGCACCAAGGAGACGAACGTCGAGGTTCCCAAGATCGAGACGAAGAAGGAAAAGGTCGAGGTGCCGACCGTCGGCGTGAAGGACAATGGCGAGGAATAAGCCTCACCTTTTCTGAGACACTTGAAAGGCCGCCATCCTCCGGCGGCCTTTCTTTTTGCGGAAACGAGAGGCGACCGGGCGGCTGTTTCCACCGGGCCGCCCGCCCGCTAAGAGGGTCTGAAAGATCGGAGCCTTGATGACGCGCAACGCACGAGCTTCCGCCCTTCGCCAGTTCCTGGCAAGCGAGGCGGCAAGCGGCATATTGCTGATCGCCGCCGCCGTGCTGGCGATGATCGTGGCGAACAGCGGGCTTGCGGAAGCCTAT
>DATDNN010000010.1:0-2581 GCA_036518255.1 Allosphingosinicella sp.
CTGTCGCGGCCGTCTTCACCGAGCAAAGCGAGTGCATCCTCGAACCGATGGAATAAGGGTGTCGTCACCGGAACGATGGCGACGTAGCTGTCATCCTTTACCGGTAGCTCATCGAGCATGCCGGCGAGCGCTTCGGACCAAGGGAGGTCATCGCGGGCGAAGCGTGGATCACGTAGAATGAACTGCACATCGTGGCGCGCCGCCGGCCCGGCGGCGGCTTCGCTGTCACTCGACACATAAATGCAGTCGAAGGCGCCGGATGCGAGGCATTGTTCGATCTTGATCTCGAGCAGGGATTTTCCGCCCACGAAAGGCCGGAAATTTTTCTCCGGCAGGCGCCCGGACCGGGCCTTTGCGGGGATGAGCGCGACGGGTTTCCTTGGCAAGACTGACATTTCCCTAGCGGAAGGAGGCTGGGCCTCGTTCGCGGATGGTCTATGAACTGGCATTCTGTTTGGCAACGGTTGCTACAAGGTAGAAGTTGACTTTTCCTTGCTTTGACTCGTGCTTCGTCCTACATCCTCTGCAGCATCGGCCGCTCCGTGAGGGGCGGCCCTTATTGTTTCCGGAGGATTTCGTGTCCCAGCCGCTTATGCCCCATGCGACCGCTTCCTGGCTGGTCGACAATAGCTCGCTCACCTTCGAGCAGATCGCCGCGTTCTGCGGGCTTCACGTCCTGGAAGTGCAGGCGATCGCCGACGATACCGCCGCGACGAAGCTCACCGGCCGCAGCCCGCTTCGCGCAGGCGAGTTGACGCAGGAAGAGATCGAGAAAGGTCAGGCCGACCCCAATTACCGCCTGGTGATGCAGAAGGAGCCGGATCAGGTCATCCGCACCAAGGGTCCGCGCTACACGCCGGTGTCCAAGCGTCAGGACAAGCCGGACGGCATCGCCTGGATCATCCGCAACCATCCTGAAATTTCGGACGGCCAGATTTCCAAGCTGATCGGCACGACCCGCACCACCATCGCCGCGATCCGCGACCGGACGCACTGGAATATCGCCAACATCCAGCCGAAGGATCCGGTGACGCTCGGCCTCACCACCCAGCGCGAACTCGATGCCGTCGTCGCCAAGGCCGCGAAGGCGGCGGGCACCGAAGGCGCGCCGCAGGATGCGCGTCTCGACGGCGACCGCGAAGCGTTGATCGAAGAGCTGCGCCGCGAGCGCGACGCCGCCGCGCGCGAGGCCGAAGAGGTCCACGCGCACGAAAAGGCTGGCTACGACACCGGCGAAGACGATCTGGGCTTTGTCGACCCCTTCAAGAGCTGATGGGCCCGACGCCTCGCTGGCCGGTGCCGGCGAGGCGTATAGCCACAAGGGCCTGACCTACCCGCTCGGCCGCTCCGGCCCGGAGGTTGGGGAGGTGATCTCAATAGCCGACGGAATAGGCTGGGCGCGGCTTCCCGTTCCCGGCTCCCTAAAGCACATCAATATCTGGCTGCTCGAGGATGCGGGCGGCATTGCCGTCGTCGATACAGGGCTCGCCATCCCGGCCGCGCGCGAGGCGTGGGAGGCCCTGTTCGCAGGGCCGCTCGCGGGAAAGACCATCACCCGCATCGTCGTCACGCATTTTCACCCCGATCATATCGGCCTTGCCGGCTGGCTCTGCGAACGGTTCGGCGCGCCGCTCTGGATGACGCGGGAGGAGTGGCTGTTCGCCCGGATGCTCGCGGCCGACGTGCGCGATGCGCCGCCCGCCGAAGCGCTCGCCTTCTGGCGCATGGCCGGGTGGGATGAGGCGCGGATCGCCGCCGAAGCCGCCAAGGGCTGGGGGCGCTTTTCGGCGGCGATCAGCCCCGTTCCCGTAAGCTTCGTCAGGATGCGGGAGGGAGACGTGCTGCGGATCGGCGGGCGGCACTGGCGTGTCGTGACGGGCAGCGGCCATTGCCCGGAACATGCCTGCCTCGTCGACGATGCGGCCAAGGTGATGATCGCGGGCGATCAGGTGCTGCCGCGCATCACGTCCAACGTTTCCCTGAGCCTTAGCGAGCCGGAGGCAGATCCGCTCGGCGACTGGCTCGGTTCGATTGCCAGGCTCCGTGCTTTGCCGGGCGACCTGCTCGTGCTCCCTTCGCACGGCGAACCCTTTACCGGCCTTCATGCCCGGCTCGATGCGCTGGCACGCGGGCATGGCGAGCGGCTCGATGCCCTGCATCGCCACCTTGCCGAACCCAGGCGCGCCGTGGACTGTTTCTCCGTCCTTTTCGGGCGGCAGATCGGCGACGATGTTATCGGACTCGCCACCGGAGAGGCGCTTGCACATCTCCGTCGCCTGGAGGTGGAGGGGCGTGCCGCCCGTACCGACCGGGAAGGTGTGCGCTGGTATCGCGCGCTCTAGAAACGCGTCATGCTGACACCCTTGTCAGTCAGGGGGTCGCGGTTTACGTTAACGTCATGCTCGACCCCGCTCCCCTATGGCGCAATGCCTATCAACATCCGGCCCCCTGGGAGCGGAGCTTCGCGCCCATGTCTCTTCCCGCCCTGTTCGACGAAGCGGCGAAAGCGGCGCCTTATGCCAGCGCCATCGACTTTCTCGGCCGCAAATACAGCTATGCCGAGACGGCGAACGGCATCGAT
>DATDNN010000011.1:0-5914 GCA_036518255.1 Allosphingosinicella sp.
TCAGCGCAATGCGCAGTCGGCGGATGTGCACGTCGACCGTGCGCGCCTCGACATAGACGTCCTTGCCCCACACCGCATCGAGCAGCTGCTCGCGGGAAAAGACGCGGCCGGGATGTTCCATGAAGTGGCGGAGCAGGCGGAATTCGGTGGGTCCGAGCGAGACCATCTTGCCGTTCCGCCGCACTTTATGGGTGGCGATATCCATTTCGACATCGGCATAAGCGAGCGTAGCGCCGGCAAGGGCAGGGCGGACGCGGCGGAGCACCGCCTTTACCCGGGCGACGAGTTCGCGCGGGCTGAACGGCTTCGTCACATAATCGTCCGCGCCGGTTTCGAGGCCGCGCACCCGGTCCGCTTCCTCCCCCCGCGCCGTCAGCATGACGATGGGGATGTTGGCGGTTTCCGGCATGCGGCGGAGGCGGCGGCACACCTCGATGCCGGACAGTTCCTCCAGCATCCAGTCGAGCAGGATGACGTCCGGCTGAAATTCCTGGGCGAGGACAAGGCCTTCCTCGCCGCTCGGGCTGTGCTGGACGTCAAAATCCTCGCGTTCGAAATTATAGGTGAGGAGCTGCGCGAGCGGCGCGTCGTCCTCCAGGATCAGCATTCGGCTCTTGGGCATTGGACTAGACTTTTCCCCCTGAAGGAAGGTCCGGATCGGTGCTGGCGGTGCGCAGCCGCTCGCCGGTGGCGGCGAAATGGACGACCTCCGCGATGATCGCGGCATGATCGCCGATCCGTTCCAGGCTTTGCGCGATGAAGAGGAGGTGGGCGCAGGTCGTGATCGTCTGCGCATCCTCCATCATGTGGGTGAGGAGCGTGCGGAAGAGGCTGTCGTAGAAGTCGCTCACCACCCGCCGTTGTTCGCTGATCGTGAGGGCGGGGGCGGGATTGCGGGCGGCAAAGGCGTCGAGCGCGGATGTCACGGCCGCCCGCACGGTCGCGGACATGGCGGGAAGAACGGACAGAGGCTCGATGCCGCGATGCCCCTCCATTACCGTTACACGTCCGGCGATATGCTTGGCGAAATCGCCGATCCGTTCGATCAGCACCGCGATCTTGAGGGCCGAGACGACTTCGCGGAGGTCGTCGGCGAGCGGTGCGCGAAGGGCGATGATGCAGACCCCCTCCCGTTCGATATCGGCGGCCATCGCATCGATCCTGCGATCTTCGGCGATGACGAGCGTCGCCATATCCATGTCGCGCCGCATCAGCGCCCGTACGGCATGGTCGAGCGCGGCCTCGGCTAACCCGCCCATTTCGGCGACGAGCGCGCGCAGCCGCTCCAGATCGTCGTCGAACGCCTTTACCGTATGCGCAGCCGAAGCGGTCACCGGCGCCTCCCATCAACGGACGGCCCGGTGCGGGCGCGCCCCTCATTTGAGGCGGGTTAGAAGATGCAGGCGAGAATTCGGTGACAGATGAGTGACGTTTTGATGAAAGCGCGCCCTTAAACGGCGAGCAGCCACAGCAGCCATCCTGCGAGGGCAAGATAGGTGCCGAACGGGAGGCGCGTATCCCGCCCGATCGTGGCGCCGCGCCGGTGGCCGAGTGCCGCAGCGGTCAGACCCAGAAGAGCGGCGAGCAGGATGAGGAACGGGAGCTGCTGCCAGCCGAGCCAAGCGCCCAGGGCCCCGAACAGTTTCGGATCGCCACCGCCCAGCCCATGTCGTCCGCGCAGAACCTTATAGCCCGCGCCGATTAGGAAGAGGCTGACGAAGCCTGCGGCCGAGCCAATGAGCCGGTCGGAAAGGGATGGGCCGATGCCCAATAAGGCGACGGCAAAACCCGCCCCCCACAGCGGCAGCGTCAGCCGGTCGGGAAGCCATTGATGCTCCGCATCGAGCGCGGCGAGGATGAGGAGCCACCAGCCGAAAATGGCGGTCGCGAGCGCAACGGGCCAGCCATGGGCGAGCGCCGCGACGAGGCCGATACCGGCGGCGGCCAGCTCCATGGCGGGGTGGCGCGGATCGATCCGCCCGCCGCACGTCCGGCATTTGCCCCGCGCGCGGAGATAGGACCAGAGCGGGATCAGGTCGGCGGGCGACAGGGGACGGCCGCAATGATCGCAGGCCGAGCGCCCTATGCTCGCGGAGCGCCCTTCCGGCCAGCGCAACAGGATGGTGGCGAGATAACTGCCGACGATCAGGCCCAGAAGCATTCCGGCTATAGGCAATAATATCTGCGGCATCTCTTGCCTCCCTGCGGCTCCACGCGACCAGTAGAGCCCGTTGCCGGGCGAAGCGAGAGAGGATCGCGTCAAAGCTTCGGATCATTGCGGATGCCCCTGTCGTTTCTCCATCAAAAGGAGAGACTTATGGCGCTTGGCGATCTCACACGCGATTTATCGAAAAAGCAGAAGACGGCCGCCGCGATCGGGGCGGGCGCCTTCATTCTGGGTGCCGCCACGGCCGCGGCCGTGGCGGTACGATCCGGCAAGAGCGAGCCCCGTTCGTCGGACGATGCGCCCGGGCGCACGGCGCGCAGGCGATGGTTCGGCGACTATGCAGTTGCCGGGCGGTCGATCACCATCAACCGCCCGCGCGGCGAACTTTACGCCTTCTGGCGCGATTTCCAGAATCTTCCTCGCATCATGGAGGATGTGGAAGCCGTTCAGCCCACCGGCACCGACAGAGCGGATTGGCAGATTAAGGGGCCGGGCGGGCGCACCTTCCATGTCGAGACGCAGGTGGTCGAGGACCGGCCCGAGGCCCTGATCGCCTGGCGATCGGTGGAAGGATCGGAGATCGATACCGAAGGCCGGGTCGCCTTCCGCGATGCGCCGGGCGATCGCGGCACGATCGTCGAGGCGATCGTCGCCTACAAGCCGCCGGCGGGCGAAGCCGGGCGGCTCATAGCCAAGGCCTTGCAGCACGAACCGGAAATCCAGGCGCGGCGCGAGCTTCGCCGCTTCAAGATGCTGATGGAAACCGGCGAGATCGCTACCGCCGCCAACCGCCGCGACGAGGCCTGAAGGAGAACAGAATATGCGAGCCCTTACATATCACGGCAAAAACGACGTTCGCGTGGACACCGTGCCCGACCCCGAGATCGTCAATCCGCGCGATGCGATCATCAAGATCACCTCGACCGCCATCTGCGGGTCCGACCTTCACCTTTACGACGGCGTGATCCCTGCGGTTCTCCCCGGCGACATTCTCGGCCACGAATTCATGGGCGAAGTGGTGGAAACCGGCCCGAAGAGCACCCTTCAGAAGGGGCAGCGGGTGGTGGTGCCTTTCCCCATCGCCTGCGGCAGCTGCTTCTTCTGCGAACGCCAACAATATGCCTGCTGCGACAACAGCAATCCGGCCGAAAAGCAGGATATGACCGAGAAGCTTTATGGCCATGGCATGAGCGGCATCTTCGGCTATTCTCACATGACCGGCGGCTATCCGGGCGGTCAGGCCGAATATGTACGCGTGCCCTTCTCGGACATCGGACCCATCGTGGTGCCGGACGGCATGGAGGATGAGGAAGTCCTGTTCCTGTCCGATATCCTGCCGACGGGATGGATGGCGGCGGAAAATGCCGATATCGAGCCCGGGGACACGGTCGCAGTCTGGGGCTGCGGCCCGGTAGGCCTCTTCGCGGTCCAGAGTGCCGTCCTGATGGGCGCGGCGAAGGTCATCGCCATCGACCATTATCCCCACCGCCTGGAACTCGCCGCGAAATTCGGGGCCGATACGATCAATTTCCGCGAAACCGACGTCTACGAGGGACTGATGGAGATGACCGGCGGCATCGGCCCAGATGCCGTGATCGACGCGGTCGGCATGGAAGCGCATGGCTTCGCGCTCGACAACATGCTGGACATCGCCAAGCAGAAAGTGGGCATCGGGGCGGATCGGGCATCGGTGCTGAAGCAGGCGATCCTCGCCGTCCGCAAGGGCGGTCGCGTGTCGGTGCCGGGCGTCTATGGCGGCCTTGCCGACAAATTCCCGACCGGCGCCTTCATGGAAAAGGGGCTGCAGCTCAAGACCGGGCAGACCCATGTCCACCGTTACACCGACGATCTGCTGCGCCGTATCCAGGAAGGGGAGATCGATACGACCTTCCTGATCAGCCACCGCCTTCCGCTGGAGGAGGCGCCCACCGGCTACAAGAACTTCAAGCAGAACCAGAATGAATGGACCAAGGTGGTCCTGAAGCCCGGAATGTAGGGAGAGAGGCACATGGCATTCAGACCATTGGCAGTCATAACCGGGGCGTCGACCGGCATCGGCTACGAACTCGCGAAATGCTGCGCGGAAGATGGCTATGACCTCATCGTCTGCGCGGACGAGCCGGAGATCGAAAAGGCCGCCGAGGATTTTCGCGCCGCCGGCGTCTGGGTTCAGCCGGTTCAGGCGGACCTTGGCATGGAAGAAGGCGTCGACCGGCTGATCGCCGCCATCGGCGAGCGGGAGGTTGACGCGCTTCTCGCCAATGCCGGGCGCGGGCTCGGGCACGCTTTCCTCGATCAGGATTGGCAGAAGGCGAGGAAGGTGATCGACCTTAACGTCATCGGCACCACCTATCTCATTCACAAGGTGGGCCGGCAGATGCGCAGCCGCAATCAGGGGCGCATCCTCATCACGGGATCCATCGCCGGGTTCATGCCGGGCAGCTTCCAGGCGGTGTATAATGGCACCAAGGCCTATCTCGACAGCTTCTCCTGGGCGATCCGGAACGAGCTTAAGGATACAGACGTCACCGTCACCTGCCTGATGCCCGGCGCGACCGACACCGAATTCTTCGAGCGCGCCGAGATGATGGATACGCCAGTCGGCAAGGATGAGAAGAAGGACGATCCCGCCAAGGTCGCCCGCGACGGCTATGAAGCGATGAAGAAGGGCGAGGCCGGCATCGTCAGCGGCTTCAAGAACAAGGTGCAGGTGGCGATGACCGGCGTTCTGCCGCAATCCGTGCTCGCCGAGCGCCACCGTCAAATGGCGGAACCCGAAGGCGAATAGGAGGAGGGAGAGGCACTAAGAGAGCGCCTCTCCCTCAATTTTGCTCCATTCCCGCATATTCCTCTTACGGAACGAACCGTTTCGTTTAACATTTGCTGCGTAGAGGTGCGGGATGAGTTCGCAGCAGCTGTTTTACTTCGACGCCTATGAACACCGGAAGCCGCCGGCGCCTTTGCCGCATTCCATCGCGATAGAATCGCTCTGGCAATTCTGCGCGACGATCAGCGTCGTGCTCGGCGGCTGGTATATCTGGTGGCGCTGGACGGAGTCGCTCAATTACAACGCGCTCTGGTTCGCGCTGCCTTTGGTGATCGCCGAAACCTGCGCCTATATCGGTCTCGTCCTCTTCACCTACAATCTTTGGGCGGTGAAGGATTATCCCGAGCGCCCGGCGCCCCGGACCATCGGCGACTGCGATCCCGCGGCGCCAGCGGCGGACCGCCCGGTGTCTGTCGATATCTTCATCGCCACCTACAATGAGGATGAGGAACTGGTCCGCCTCAGCATCCGCGATGCGATGCGGGTGACCTATCCGCATCCGATCGATGTCAGGGTGCATGTGCTGGACGACGGCCGGCGCCAGCGCATGCGCGAGGTGACGGAGGAAGAGGGCGCCAACTATATCAGCCGCGACAACAATGCCGGTTTCAAGGCCGGGAACCTGCGCAACGCGATGGAGCAGACGAGCGGCGATTTCATCGTCATTTGCGATGCCGATACGCGCGTCTTCCCGACAATCCTCGAAAAGACGCTCGGCTATTTTCGCGATCCGGACGTCGCCTTCGTGCAGACGCCGCAATGGTTTTACGACCTGCCGGAAGGCGAGACGCTGACAGAAAAGCTGGGCCGCTATCTCGGCGCGCCCGGGCGGCTCGTGGGGCGCAGCCTGGAGAGCCTCTTCGGAGAGATCCGTATCGGCGAGGACCCGTTCGTCAACGATCCCGGCATGTTCTACGACG
>DATDNN010000012.1:0-7617 GCA_036518255.1 Allosphingosinicella sp.
TAGAAATCGTCGTTCATTGTCAAAGCATAGCGAACTGAAACCGGCTTTCCAGCAGGAAGACGCCGTTGCCGCGCATTTCCGCCTGCGCTAGTCTCCATGGTGGAGAGGAGCCGCATGATGGCCGAGGATGACGTAGCGGCAACACCCATGCTCCCGGTGCTTGAGGATATGCAGCACTGGACGGCGGTCATGGCCCGGGCCCAGCATATGATGCTGGAATTCGCGGCGCGGCAGATGACGGAGGCGCAGGACCGGCTGGGCACCTCCTCCGCCCTCGAAACCTTGTGGCCGGGCTTCGGCGAACTCACCGATTCCGCCCGGATCGCCAAGGCCCAGGTCGATCTGTGGGGAGAAGGCGTTGCGATCTGGGAGCGCATCCTCACCGGCGCGCCCGACAAGAAACGGGAGATCGAGGAAAAGGCGGATCGCGACCGGCGGTTTTCAGCGCCGCAGTGGAAAGCCAATCCGCTCTTCGATCTCCTCCGCCAGAGCTATCTCCTTGTTTCCGAACGGATGCTCGGCAGTGTGGAGGCCCTGGAAGGCGTGGATGAAAAGCAGCGCGAGCAGCTCCGCTTCGCCGCCCGCGCCTTTCTCGATGCGATGAGCCCGTCCAATTTCCCCATGACCAATCCCGAAGTCATGGACCGGATGATCGAGACGAGGGGCGAGAGCCTGCTGAAGGGCCTCGCCAACATGCTCCGCGATCTCGAGAAAGGGCAGCTCACCCACACCGATGCAACCGCCTTCGAGCTTGGCCGCAACATCGCGGTAACGCCCGGCAAGGTGGTCAAACGCACGCCGCTCTACGAACTCATCCAGTACGCACCGGCGACGAAGCAGGTCTACACGACACCGCTCGTCATCTTCCCGCCCTGGATCAACCGCTTCTACATTCTCGACCTCAACCCGCAGAAAAGCTTCATCCGCTGGGCCGTCGAACATGGCCTCACCGTCTTCATCGTCTCCTGGAAGTCGGCGGACGAGAGCATGGCCGGCGTGACGATGGACGATTATGTGGTGCGCGGGCAGATCGACGCCATCGACACCGTCCGCGACCTGCTCGGGGTCGAGAGCGTGCACACGATCGGCTATTGCGTCGCCGGAACGACCCTCGCCGCCACCCTCGCCCTTCTCGAAGCGCGCGGCGAAGCGGGGAAGGTGGCAAGCGCGACCTTCTTCACCGCGCAGGTGGATTTTTCGGAAGCGGGCGATCTCAACCTGTTCGTCACCGACGAGCAGATGCAGGTGATCGAAGCCCTGTCGGCCGAAAAGGGCGTGATGGACGGCCGTTATATGGCGGCGACCTTTAACATGCTGCGCGGCCGCGACCTCATCTGGAACTATGTGACCAGCAATTATCTGAAGGGGGAGGATTATCCGCCCTTCGACCTCCTCCACTGGAACAGCGATACGACGAACCTTCCGGCGGGCTGGCACCAGGCCTATCTCCGCGACCTCTATCGCGACAACAAGCTCGTCCAGCCGGGCGCCCTCACCGTCGACGGCACGCCGATCGACATCTCCACCGTGAAGACGCCCACCTATGTGCAGGCGGGCCGCGAGGATCATATCGCACCAGCGAAGAGCGTCTGGAAAATCACCAACTATTTCCGGGGCCCGCTCCGCTTCGTCCTCGCAGGCTCCGGCCATATTGCGGGCGTCGTGAACCCGCCCGAGGCGCGGAAATATCAATATTGGACGAACGACGCGCAGGTAGACACGCTCGACGCCTTCATCGCGGGCGCGAAGGAGACGAAGGGCAGCTGGTGGCCAGACTGGCTCGGCTGGATCGCGGAAAAATCCGGCAACAAGGTGCCCGCAACGAAGGCGCGCGTGCCGGGCGCGGGCAAATTGCAGGCCCTGGAAGAGGCCCCCGGCTCCTACGTGCGTGCGCGATGAGCGGCGTCCGTAGGGCCGAACTTTGCCGGACGCATGACCTGGCTGCTCATCTCGTTCACTATGCACCCGGCCTTCAGCAGCCGGTCCATGAGCATGCCCGGGCGCAGCTCTCCTTCCTGATCCTGGGCGACCTCCACGAGACGGTCGGCCGGAACGAAGCGGATGTGTCAGTCCAGGCCAGCGGCATCAAACCGTCCGGCGTTCGCCATGGCGCCCGCTTCGGACGGCAAGGCGCCCTGATGTTGGCCGTCGATTTTTCCGGCGATGCTCCGCACGGATTGGACGCTTCGGAGCCCTGCCGATGGACGGCCCTTTCCGGCGCAGCGGTGCACCTGTTGCATGCTGCGATCCGCCATCCCGGCGACAAGGCGGACGTCCTCTGGGATCTTGCCGCCCTCTCCCGGAGCGGCGAGGCGGAGAAGCGAAAGCCTCCCGGCTGGCTTCGGAACGTGCGGGAAGAAATTGCCGATGCCCCATCGCAAGCGGACATTGCGGTTCTGGCCGCAAAAGCGGGCGTACACCGCGTCCATCTCTCACGATCCTTCCAGGCCGCTTACGGGCTGCCGCCCAGCCTCTACAAAATCCGGTCCATGGCCGCACGTGCGCTCACCTTGGCTGCGGAAAGCCGCCAGCCGCTCGCCGGCATCGCGATGGAAGCCGGCTTCGCGGACCAGAGCCACCTTACCCGCGCCGTAAGGCGCTATACGGGTCTGCCGCCTTCACGCCTGCGCTCGCTTTTCGCCGAGGTTACATCCGTTCAAGACGCGGGCCGGGCACGGCCTTAACAAGCGCCTCGTTCGTGACGGGGTTCAGATATGCGATATGTGATTTCGGCTGCCATCTTCTGCGCTATCCAGACGAATGCGGCCCAGGCGGCACCTGTCGCGCAGGCCGCATTCGATCGGGCGGTACGCCATGTGACCGCTCTCGCCGAAGCGACGCGCGCCGTGCCGGGCGCGCCGCCTGCCATGGCCGTCATAGCGGTAACCGAGGGCAGAGAACCCGTGATCCACGTGTCCGGGATAGCCGATATGCGTACGGGCGCTCCAGCGGATGCCGACACACCCTTCTACATCGCCTCCATGACCAAGGCCTATGTCGGCCTCCTCGCCGCCGAACTCGACCGGAGAGGCGTACTCGATCTCGACAGCACGCTTGCCGATCATTGGCCCGATCTCCGCATCGCCGGGGTCGACACCAGGGCGATGACGCTCCGCAACCTCCTTGGCCATCGGCTATTGTTCCGGAACGATGTGCTGACCTTCCGGACGCCGTATACGGACCGGGTGCCGGTGGAGGAGTATCCGGGGCTCCTCGCGCGATATTCGAAGCCGAAACAGCCCGGCTTCTCCTACGATAATCTCGGCTATCTTCTCTATGCCGCCATCCTGGAGAAAAAAACGGGCCGTTCGTGGCAGGATTGGCTTCAGACGACCGTCTTCACGCCTCTTGGCCTTACGCATACGTCAGCCAGAGCCAGCGATTTTCCGTCGGTCGCGGCGGCGCATCAATGGTCGGTGAACGGATGGCAAGTGCTGCCCCCAAAAGCCGATAGCCTCATGCACGCGGCAGGCGGCCTCGCCACCTCTCCGAAAGACATGGCACGCTGGCTGCAGGCGAACCTTGGAGGGAGGGCGCTGCCCATACACCGCGCCAGCTTCGCCGCGAGCCATTCGGTCCTGCCTTACCTCCGGCAGGAAGGTACGCACTGGATGCGCGACGGCTATGCCCTCGGCTGGAACCGCGCGGTCTTCTCAGGCCTGTCCTTCCTGGAACATGGCGGGGCCTATACCGGCTTCCGGTCTCACATGATGATCGCGCCCGATAAAAAGGTCGCCTTCGCCATTCTCACCAACAGCGACAGCATGACTGGGCGGCTGTCCGAAGATCTGATGGCCGAATTCATCAAGGCCTTGACCGACGGCGCGCCTCTTGCCGATCCCGCAATCTACGCCGCCACATATGCCGAGCAGGTGGGTAAGCAAGCCGCCAATCGTGCCAAACGGGATGCCAGCGATATCGCGGATCCGAAATGGCATGGCTGGGCGTGGAAACCGGCTGACGCGGAGCTTAAAACCTATGTGGGGCGATATCGGCATGCGGGGCTTGGCACGGCAACCGTCTCATGGAAGGGCGAAGGGCTGACGATCGCGCTTGGCCATAAGACGGCGACCCTCCAACCGGCAGCGCCGGATGTGTTTGCCGGTATCGTCAATCCGCTGGAGCCAAGGGAAATGCTCTGGTTCCAGCGGAGGAATGGCTCCCCCGAAACGCTCGAATGGGAGGGCGATCTCTTCACCCGCATCGACCCCTGATGCTGCATTGCAGCAATCTCTTGAAATCCGGACGCGGATCGCTTATTGTGCAGTGCAGCATAAGAGGATTGCTCATGCCTGTCACGAATTCAAAGGGACGGAAGCCCAAGGCAGTTGCGGCGACGGTGGTTGCCGCTGCGGCCGGTGCTGCCGTTGCCGGAGCCGCCAAGGCTCGCAAGACCAAGGAAGGAACAGTGAAGATGCAGAACGAAGCGACTGAAAACGTCCAGGCCTTCTTCGGCGATGTGAATGCGCGTGCGAAGGATGCGGCTCAGAAGACCCAGAAGGTCGTCGAGGAACTGACCGATCTCGCCAAGGGCAATATCGAAGCGCTCGTCGCTTCCTCGAAGGTTGCCGCCAAGGGCGCCGAGACGCTCGGCCAGGATGCCGCCGAATATGGCCGCAAGCGGTTCGAGGAGGCTTCGGCCGCGCTCCGCAGCCTTTCGGAAGCCAAGACTCCCGCCGATTTCTTCCGCCTGCAGAGCGATTACGCCAAGGGCGCGTTCGAAAGCCTGGTGGCGGAAAGCGCCCGCTTCAGCGAGCAGCTCGTGAAGCTTGCCGGTGACGTCTCCGAGCCGATCACCAGCCGCTACTCCGTCGCGGCCGAGCGCGTGAAGAATCTCGCGGCCTGATATCCGCCGCTAGAGGATAAGAAGGCGGCCGCCCGGCAAGGGAGCGGCCGCCTTTTTCATGCGTTATGCGCCTCAGACCGATGAGCGGAGGACGGGCATCTTGCCCCGGAGCCGCGGAATACCATATTTGGGGCACTAAGATGGTTGGGGACCGAATCCATATTTTCGCCATGGGCGACCAGCGGGATGGGGACGAAGGCACCGGCCTTGGCGTCGCGACCCGTACGCGCACGCGCACCAAAACGCCCTCGCCCTACAAGGTGCTGATGCTGAATGACGATTACACGCCGATGGAATTCGTCGTGCTCGTTCTTCAGCGTTTCTTCCGCATGGATATCGAGGATGCGACCCGGGTCATGCTGCAGGTTCACCAGCGCGGCGTCGGCGTCTGCGGCGTGTTCAGCTACGAAGTGGCCGAAACCAAGGTTTCCCAGGTGATCGATTTCGCCCGGCAGAACCAGCATCCCCTCCAGTGCACGCTGGAAAAGGCCTGAATCTTACTTTTCTAACCTGCCTCAGCGCGGTTGGGGCAGCCAGCTCGTATCGATCGTCGCATAGCGGTCGATGAAATTGGCCTCCCGCACCAGGCGCTCCTCGTCGATAAGACGTACCTTATTGCCGCTCCGCTCGATGAGACCGTCGTCCATCAGGCCGCGCATCATGCGATTCACATGCACGGCAGTGAGCCCAGTGGCGTCGCCAATATCCTCCTGAGTGAGCGGCAATTGCAGTTCGTTGAGCCGTGCACCGAGCATCACCCGGTTGCGTGCGAATATTTCGCAGAGGATCGATGCGACGCGCGTTCGCGCCGACGTCCGGCCGATGGAGGCGAGGCGATCCGCCATCGCGACCCGCTCGGCCGTGGTAACGGTGAAGATGAGGGCCGCAAGGCGCGGATGTTCGGCAAATATGGCGCAAAGCTTTTGCCGGTCGAATGGCGCTATCTTGGCCTCGCTCACCGTTACGATCGCTTCGGGAGAATGATCTAGGGCGAGCGAGGACAGGCCCACGATGTCGCCCGGAAAATAGAAGCGCATGATTTGCCGGCTACCATCGCCCAGCACGACATGGCTCTGGAGCCAGCCCGAGCGCAGCACGAACAATTCGCGTGCGCGATCTTGCTCGCGACGGATGAACACACCCTTCTTGCAGGAACGTTCCAGTTCCTCGAGGGAATCAAGCGCGCGATGTTCGTTGTCCGTCAGATTCAGATAATGCGAAAGACGTTCCGCAAGGCAACTGGCCCCCAACTCTGCTCCCCCTTCATGCTCCCGTGCCCGGCCTTTAGGGGTCAAAAACCGGCTCCGCTCTAACCGAAATCAAGAATAACAAGGCTTTGGCGCTTTTCCCGGGAACCGCTTGCGTGCGCGCCGCAAAGCGGTAGAAACCCTCCCATAATGGACAAGATCATCATCAAAGGCGGTCGCCGCCTCGAAGGGCGCATCGCGATTTCGGGCGCCAAGAATGCGGCGCTGACTCTCCTTCCCTGCGCCCTTCTTACCGACGAGCCGCTGACGCTTCGCAACCTCCCTCGGCTCGCGGACGTGGACGGCTTTGGCCATCTCATGAACCAGCTCGGCGCCTCGACGATGATCGAGGGATCGAAGAGGGACGAGTTCGGCCGGGTGATGACGCTCCGAGCCTCGAACGTCGCTTCGACGGTTGCGCCCTATGATATCGTGCGCAAGATGCGCGCCTCGATCCTCGTGCTCGGGCCGCTCATGGCGCGCGCAGGCGAGGCGACGGTGTCGCTGCCCGGCGGCTGCGCGATCGGCAACCGCCCTATCGACCTCCATCTGAAGGCGCTGGAAGCGCTCGGCGCGGAGATCGAACTGGCGGCAGGCTATGTGAAGGCGAAGACACCGAGGGGCGGCCTCACCGGCGGCCATATCCGTTTCCCCGTGGTTTCCGTCGGCGCCACCGAAAACGCCCTGATGGCGGCCGTGCTGGCCAAAGGCACGAGTGTCATCGAGAATGCGGCGCGCGAGCCCGAGATTACCGATCTTGCCATGTGCCTGATCGCCATGGGCGCGAGGATCAGCGGCCTTCGCACCGATACGCTGACCGTCGAGGGTGTCGATCGCCTTCACGGCGCGACCTATGCGGTCATGCCGGACCGGATCGAGGCGGGCAGCTATGCCTGCGCGGCTGCGATCACCGGCGGCTCGCTGGAACTGGTCGGCGCACGCAAGGAGACGATGACGGCGATTCTCGAAGGCCTCACCGACGCCGGCGTGACGATCGAGGATACCAGGGACGGCATCCGCGTCACGGCGGGCGAGGAGATCAAACCGCTGACGCTGGCGACCGCGCCCTTCCCCGGCTTCCCGACCGACATGCAGGCGCAGTTCATGTCGATGCTCGCGCTCGCCAACGGCACCAGCCTGCTCACCGAAACCATCTTCGAAAATCGCTACATGCACGTGCCGGAGCTCGCGCGCATGGGCGCCGATATCGAAGTGCGCGGCCGCTCGGCCGTGGTACGCGGCGTTCCGAAGCTCTTCGGCGCCCAGGTAATGGCAACAGACCTCCGCGCGTCGATGAGCCTCATTCTCGCGGGTCTTGCGGCCGAAGGGGAGACCGAGGTCAACCGCATCTATCATCTCGATCGCGGCTATGAGCGGCTGGAGGAAAAGCTCCAGGGCGTGGGCGCCGATATCGAACGGGTGTCGGCGGGCTAAGCTCTAGGTCCGGGCTCCTGCGTCGGCAGAAGCGCAACGGCCAGCTATACGACAATTATTCAATCCACTGGAGTGGATATATGCTGCGAT
>DATDNN010000013.1:0-3748 GCA_036518255.1 Allosphingosinicella sp.
GGGCGGGGATGGAGCCGATCGTGGTGCAGGGCTTGCAGCCGGGCGGGCAGCTGACGATCACCACCGACGTCGAGAACTATCCCGGCTTCCGCGACGTGATCCAGGGCCCGTGGCTGATGCAGGAAATGCAGGCCCAGGCCGAGCACGTCGGCACTCGCACCATGTGGGACACGATTGTCAGCGTCGATCTTACGAGCGGCTCACCTTACCGCGCGCTCGGCGACAGCGGCACGGTTTATACCGGCGACGTGCTGGTGATCGCCACCGGCGCGCAGGCGAAGTGGCTGGGCCTGCCGAGCGAGGAGCATCTGAAGGGCAAGGGCGTTTCGGCCTGCGCCACCTGCGACGGCTTCTTCTATCGCGGCAAGAAGGTGGCGGTGATCGGCGGCGGCAATACCGCGGTCGAGGAAGCGCTCTACCTCACCAATCATAGCCACGATGTGACCCTGATCCACCGCCGCGATTCGCTGCGGGCCGAAAAGATCCTGCAGGAGCGGCTTTTCGCCCATCCCAATATCAAGATCCTGTGGAACAGCGCGGTCGACACATTCGTCGCGGGCGGCGAGCCGGAAGGGCTGATCGGCATCGACGTGCGCAACACGGTGACGGGCGAGGTCAGCCGGGTCGAGGTGGAAGGCGGCTTCGTCGCCATCGGCCACAGCCCGGCGACCGAGCTGTTCAAGGATCATCTGAAACTCGACGAAGACGGCTATATCGCCGTCCAGCCGGGCACGACCCGCACCAGCGTGCCGGGCGTCTTCGCCTGCGGCGACGTGATGGACAAGGTCTACCGGCAGGCGATCACGGCCGCCGGCACCGGCTGCATGGCGGCGCTCGATGCGGAACGTTTCCTCGCCGAGGCGGATTTCGAAGCGACGGCTGCGGCAGCGGCCTAATCGGCTGGGGCTGCCCGTCGCCTGATCTCCGGAACCAGTCCTTCCGGAAAGCGGCTTATCGCCTCGTTCGAGGAGCGCAGAGCGGTCGCGGGCGCGTAATAGAGAATATCGAAGGCTTTGCGGTCGACCGCCGCCACGATGACGGCGCCTGCTCCCTTGTCGGCGCCATGCGCGGAAATGCGAACCCAGAGATAATATTTGGGTAGCGCAACGCCGATCTGGGCGGGCCGTTCGTTCAGAATTGTGAAGGCAACGTCGGCATCGGCAATGCCTTCCTCCGTCCGGAAATAATTCTCGAGATCCCGCTGCAAGATTGCCTCGAAAGCGTCCTTCGGCGGCACGTTGGCGTCGATATGGCTTTTCCTGTTTTGCGCGATCATGCGCGCCGCTTCGGCCTCCCAGGTCTGGGAAAGAGCCGATCCGGTCGTGCCGAGGGCGGCGATCAGGAAGAGAGCGGCTTTACGGATTGTCATGCCTCTTCCGCGATCAGCGCAACGCCTTGGCCTTGGCGAAGGTGAGGAGCGAGCCGTAGGTTTCGAGGGTGTCGGCGTCGATATCGTCGTCCTCGATGAGGATGCCGAGCCGTTCCTCGAGCGCGGTCAGCAAGGTCGCTACCGCCATGGAATCGAATTCGGGCAGGGCGCCGAACAGGGCGGTGGCTTCATCGAAACCGTTCACCCGTTCACGGGGCAGGCCGAGCGTTTCGCTCAGCAGCGCCCGCAAGGTGAGATCAACGTCTTCGGCATCGGTGAACGTCACGGCCGCTGGTCCTCTTCCCCCAAAATCGCGTGGAGCCGCCTAGTCCTTTCGCTGCGCTGCGGCAAGCCTCTGGCGCCATCGGGGCGTCATGCTTTTACAGCCAAGCATTCGCCGGTATGACGCCGTCCGTGACCGGACCCGATCCCAACCTGAGGCCCCTCGACCATCTCACCCTGCGCGGCGCGCCGGACGCGCCTGCGCTGCTGACGCGCGAGGGCGTGATCGATTATGCGGGGCTGGAACGCCGCGTCGGCGCACTCGCCGCCGGGCTGAAGCGACGAGGCTTGCCAGAGGGCGCGCGGGTGGCAAGCTGGCTCCCCAAGACGCCCCTTTCCTGCCTCCTTCCGCTCGCCTGCGCGCGGGCGGGGCTGGTTTATGTGCCGATCAATCCGCTGCTGAAGCATGCGCAGGTCGCCCATATCCTTGCCGATAGCGAGGCGAGCCTGCTCGTCACCGGCGAGGCGCGCCATGCGACGCTGGAGCCAGGCGATCTGCCATCCTCATGCGCGCTGCTGAGCGACGGCGAGGCCGGGGCGATGATGGAAGGTGAGGGCGGGCTGCCGCCTTCGAGCGCCGACCCCGATACCCTCGCGGCCCTTCTCTACACTTCCGGTTCCACCGGGCGGCCCAAGGGCGTGATGCTGAGCCACGCCAATCTCTGGCTCGGCGCGATCAGCGTCGCGCATTATCTTGGCCTGACGCCGTCCGACCGCACGCTCGCCGTGTTGCCGCTCAGCTTCGACTATGGCCAGAACCAGCTCTTTTCGGCCTGGGCAGCGGGCGGAGCGGTGGTGCCGCTCGATTATCTGTCGGCGAAGGACGTGGTGCGGGCGGTGGAGCGCAATGGCATCACCGTGCTTGCGGGCGTCCCGCCACTCTGGGTGCAGCTTGTCGAGGCGGGCTGGCCGGGCGCCTCCGCCTTGTCGCTGCGGACGCTCACCAATTCGGGCGGGAAGCTGTCGCCCTCCATCGTGCGGCGCATGCGGGAGATGTTTCCCGCCGCCAACCTCTACCTGATGTATGGCCTTACCGAGGCGTTTCGATCGACCTTTCTCGATCCGGCGCTGGTCGACACCCATCCGGATTCGATGGGGAAGGCCATTCCCTTCGCCGAAGTGATGGCGGTGCGGCCCGACGGATCGGCCGCGGCTTCGGGCGAGGAGGGGGAACTGGTCCATGCCGGCCCCCTGGTCGCGAAGGGTTATTGGCGGGATGCCGAGCGCTCCGCTCTGCGCTTCCGTCCTGCTCCGCCGCAATCGCTTCATGGGGGCACCGCCGTCTGGTCGGGCGATAAGGTGCGGGTGGACGGCGACGGGCTTTTCTATTTCGTCGGACGCGACGATGCGATGATCAAGACGTCCGGAAACCGGGTCAGTCCGACCGAGGTGGAGGAAGCCGCCGTCGCCAGCGGCCTTGTCGTCGAGGCGGTTGCCTTCGGTTATCCGGACGACCGGCTGGGCGAGGCGATCGCCCTGGTGGCCCGCCCAGCGGGTGAAGGAGAAGGCGTGGAGGCAGAGCTTCGCGCTTATCTGAAGCGGGAATTGCCCAACTTCATGCAGCCCTCTGCCCTTATCCTGCGTGACACGCTTCCGCGCACGCCGAACGGCAAGCTCGACCGCGAGCGGATCCGGCAGGAGCTGATGGCATGACGAAGGCGATGGGGCCGATTCCGCCCGATTTCACGGATAGGGACGGCATGCTCATGCTGGGCGGCCGGTCTGCCGCCGATCTGATCGCCGAAGCGGGCGGCACGCCGCTCTTCGTCTACGATGCCGCGATCATCGGGCGGCGCATTGCCCGCTTCCGCCAGGCATTCGGAGCGAGCGTTCATCTTCATTATGCCATGAAGGCAAACCCTTGCCCGCAACTTCTCAATTGGATTGCGAAGAAGGTGGATGGGATCGACGTCGCCTCCGCCGGGGAGATGCGCGCCGCCCTTTCCGCTGGCGCGGATCCCGGTCACATTTCATTCGCCGGCCCAGGCAAGCGCGATGCGGAACTTGAAGCCGCGATCGCGGCGGGCGCCACGATCAATCTGGAATCGGAAGGGGAGGCGGAAAGGGCCATCGCCCTTGGCAGCCGCATCGGCCGCG
>DATDNN010000014.1:0-2099 GCA_036518255.1 Allosphingosinicella sp.
GATGCCCGTGCGAAGATCACCGACGCCCTCTCTCTCACCGCGAGCGGCTGGCATGAAGATTATCTGGCGAGCGACGCGCGCCGGATCGCGGGCCGCGCGCTCCTCGAATATCGCGGGCCGGATCTGTCGGCGCGCGCCGGGATCGTCTTCTCCGACGATCGTCTGCGCGACGGCCGCACCGCCACCTCGCAGCTCCTGCAGCTCGGCGCGACCAAGCGCCTCTTCGACAACAAGCTGGAACTGGACGCGCAGACGGAAATCCCGATCGGCGGCAAGAATGAAAGCATCGACTTCCCCGCCCAGCATCGCCTCAGCGCCCGCTATGCGCTGTCGAGCGATGTGCAGCTGATCGGCGCCTACGAGATCGCCGACGGCGAATATGTCGATGCACGTACCCTCCGCGCCGGCTTCGACGTGAAGCCCTGGGCCGGCGCGCGGATCGCGGTGACCGGCAATCTCCAGGATATCGCCGAATATGGCCCGCGCAGTTTCGCCGCCTACGGGCTGTCACAATCCTTCGTGATCGACGATCACTGGTCGGTCGATTTCTCCGTCGATGGCAACAAGACGCTTCGCGGGATCGATCCGGACCGTGTACTCAATCCCGATCACCCCGTCGTCAGCGGCGGCTTCATCGGCACCGGCGCACTCACCGAGGATTTCACCGCCATCACGGGCGGCGCCACCTACCGCGCCGACCGCTGGAGCATCACTGGCCGCGCCGAATATCGCGATGGCGAACAGGATAATCGCTACGGTTTCACCGCCGCCGCGCTTCGCCAGATCGGCGAGGGCCGCGCTGTGGGCGGGGCACTGAGCTGGTTCAAGGCCAAGGCTTCGGGCGGCGCCGAAACGCAGACCGCCAGCCTGCAACTGTCTTGGGCCAACCGCCCGGCGAGCAGCGCCTTCTCCTGGCTCGACAAGCTCGAACTGCGTTTCGACGAAGTGACGGGCGCGCAGGCGGGCGTCGCCGGTCCGCTCGGCACGCCGCTCAGCATCACCGGCGATGCCCGTTCGCGCCGTATCATCAATCACCTGTCGCTCAACTGGACGCCGGACAGCCTCTCGGGCGGCGAATGGCTGAGCCGCACGGAAGTGTCCCTCTACTGGGGATCGCGCTACGCCTCCGATCGCTTCGGCGAAGACGATATTGCAGGCTGGAGCAACGTGCTGGGCGGCGACGTCCGCTACGATATCAGCGACAAGGTGGACCTCGGCCTTTCCGGCAGCATCCGCCAGGGCATTGGCGGCCGCGCCTACAGCTATGCGCTTGGTCCCAATGTCGGCCTCAGCCCCTTCGAAAATGGCTGGCTGTCCGTTGGCTGGAACGTCATCGGTTTCTACGACCGCGATTTCAGTGAGGAGCGCTACACCCGCGCCGGGCCTTATGTGACCATGCGCCTGAAATTCGATCAGGCCACGCTTCAGAGTCTCGGGCTGGGCAAATGATCCGGCGCATGATCGCCTGTCTCTTGGCCGTCGCGCTTAGCGCCGGTCCGGTTTCGGCCAATTGGTGCGCAGTGCCGGGCCGCAATGGAACGGCCACCCTGTCCGGGGTCGTCAACACCTATTACCCTGGGACGGCTTCCGTATCGGCGGGCGCCACCAGCATCCGTATCGGCGCGGCGCGCGGCGCGGCGCAGACGATCAGCGCGGGTGACCTCCTGCTCGTCATCCAGATGCAGGACGCGACGATCAACACCAGCAACAACGATCGGTACGGCGACGGAGCCAGCGGCGGCTACGGCAGCGGCTACAGCGCGATCCGGCAGAGCGGCCTCTATGAATATGTCCGCGCCACGAACAGCATCGGCGCCAGCGGCGGTACGCTTACCATTCAGGGGGCAACCGGCGGCGGGCTCGTCAACGGCTATAATTATGCCTCCGCCGGCACCACCCCGCGCAAGACCTTCCAGGTGATCCGCGTCCCGCAATATGCCGACGCGACCATATCGGGCAATGTGACGGCTGCGGCGTGGGACGGCGCAAGCGGCGGCGTGGTCGCGCTCGATGTGGCGCGGCGTCTTACCTTTTCCGGCGGCAGCGTGTCCGTTGCCGGGCTCGGGTTTCGCGGCGGCGGCGGGGCTTCCTCGGGCGGC
>DATDNN010000015.1:0-12944 GCA_036518255.1 Allosphingosinicella sp.
CGGGCGGCAGGATTGTCAGGACCGGCGGTCCCGAACTCGCGCTCGAACTCGAACGCGAAGGCTATGGAGCGATCGCGGCGTGAATAAGGTCCCAAATCGTCACCCTGAACTTGTTTCAGGGTCCATCTGGACGACCGCTCCGTCGCTCCAGGAATGGATGCTGAAACGAGTTCAGCATGACAGAAAGGCTTCTGCCCTTTCGACTGTCCTACACCCCGTCATCCATGCTGGAAGGGAGGCGGCCCATGCAGCTTGATCTCCCCTCCAACCGGGTGGAAGCCTGGCGCTGGAGCGACCTTTCGGCGCTCCCGGAGCTGGCCGGGAGAGAGCCCCGGGGGGTGACGTACCCTGACTTTCATCAACTTCCGTGGCTCTCCGGAGCGCCGGAAGGACCGCGCCTGCTCTTCGTCGACGGAGTGCTGGACTCGGACCGGAGCAACCCCGGCCCGCTCGTCATCGGCCCGGTCGAAGCACGCGCCGACGATCACCCCCTCGCGCGTCTGGCGGGAAACCACGGCTGGGCCCTGCGCCTCGGCCAGGATCATGCGCCGACCGGCCCGATCCAGATCGTCCACATCTCGACCGGAGCCGCCGATCATCTCGCTGCCGAAATCGCGCTCGATGCGGACGCGCAGGCGAGCATCGTCGAAACCTATGTCGGCAGCGGCTGGGCCAACCGCCTGACCGCTATTCGCCTCGCCCAAAGCGCCCGCTTGATGCTGAGCCGCCGTCTTTTGGGCGAAAGCGGCTTCGTCAGCCTCACCGACCGCGCGGACCTCGGACAAGGCGCTAGCCTCGTCTCGGTCACACTCGCGGCAGGCGGCACCGATACGCGCCTTGACGGCCGCATCGACCTTCAGGGTGAAGAGGCCTTCGCCGAAGCCGGCGGGGCCCTGCTCGCGCGCGGCAGGCAACGCCACGACGCCAATCTCGTCCTCCGCCACAGCGCCGCGCACGGCATGAGCCGCCAGGTCTGGCGCTCGGTCGCGGACGACAAGGCAACCTGCTCCGTCGCCGCCCGCGTCGAAGTGGCGCGCGGCGCGCAGAAAACGGATGGCGAACAGTCGCTACGCGGCCTCCTCCTCCAGCGCTCGGCGACGATCAACGCCAAGCCGGAACTCGAAATCTTTGCCGACGACGTCAAATGCGCGCACGGTGCGACCGTCGGCGAATTGGATCGCAACGCCCTCTTCTACCTCGCCAGCCGCGGCGTGCCGCGCGACGAAGCCAAGGCGCTCCTCACCCAGGCCTTCGTCGCCGACGCCATCGACCGGATTGGCGAGGAGAAGGTGCGGGACGCCTTCCAAGCCGACGCGATGGCTTGGCTGTCGGGAGACCGCTGATGGACATGGCCGCCTCCGCCCGCCCCCTCGACGTGGTCGCCGACTTCCCCGCGATTCCGGCTGGCTGGCACTATCTCGACAGCGCGGTCACCGCGCAGAAGCCGAGGCCGGTGATCGCGGCCATCAAGCGCGCTTATGCGCAGACCTATGCCTCCGTGCATCGCGGCGTCTACAGCCGCTCGGCCGACATGACGGTCGCCTATGAAAAGGCACGGGAGCGGGTGGCGCGCTTCATCCATGCGAAGAGCCCGTCCGAAATCGTCTTCGTGCGCGGCGCGACGGAGGGCATCAACCTCGTCGCGCAAAGCTGGGGCGGCATCAGCCTTAAGCCCGGCGACCGCATCCTGCTCTCCGTGCTGGAACATCATTCCAACATCGTCCCCTGGCAGATGATCGCCGAGCGGACGGGCGCGCAGATCGACGTCGCGCCGCTCACGCAGGATGGCCGGATCGATCTCGACGCCGCCGAGGCGATGCTGACGGATCGGCACAAGATTGTCGCCTTCGCCCATGTTTCGAACGTGCTCGGTTCGATCCTCGACGCCAAACGCGCGGCGCGGATCGCGCACAGGGTCGGCGCCAAATTGCTCCTCGACGGCTGCCAGGCCGTGCCGCGCCTGCCCGTCGACGTGTCTGATCTCGACTGCGACTTCTACGTCTTCTCCGGTCACAAGCTCTACGGCCCGACCGGCATCGGCGTCCTTTGGGCGCGCGCGGAACTGCTTGAGGCCATGCCCCCGGTGCAAGGCGGCGGCGCGATGATTGATCGCGTCACATTCGAAAAGACCAGCTACGCCCCGCCGCCCATGCGGTTCGAAGCGGGCACGCCGCATATTGTCGGCGCGCTCGGCCTGGAAGCCGCGATCGATTATGTCGAAGGCATCGGGCTTGAGGCCATTCACGCCCATGAGTCCGCCCTCGTCGCGCAGACCCGCGAGGCGCTCCGCCGCATCAACAGCGTCCGCCTGCTCGGGCCGGAGGAGAGCGCGGGGATCGTCAGCTTCGTGATGGAGGGGGTGCATCCCCACGATATCGGCACCATATTGGACGAGGCCCAGGTGGCGATCCGCGCCGGGCATCATTGCGCCCAGCCCTTGATGGATCATTTGGGCGTCCCCGCCACCGCGCGGGCGAGCTTCGGCGTCTATAGCGGGCCGGATGATGTCGAGGCGCTGGTGCGCAGTCTTGAACGTGTAGCGAGAATTTTCGGATGAACGAGGAACGGAAAATCGCCGTGGAAGAAGTGTCGGAGGCGCCCAAGCCTCCGAAGGCGCGCGTCGAGGATGCGCCGCGCGAAAGCTATGAGCGCAAGCGCGACTATCTCGCCGGCTTCCTGGCGCAGAAACCCGCCGAAGCCTCGCCCGCCGAACCGGGCGGCGACCTTTACGAAGCGGTGATCGACGCGTTGAAGGAAATCTATGATCCGGAAATTCCGGTGAACATCTACGATCTCGGCCTCATCTACGACGTTCAGATCAGCACGGACAATCACGCCAAGGTGCTGATGACGCTAACAACGCCGCATTGCCCGGTCGCCGAATCGATGCCGGGCGAGGTGGAACTGCGCGTCGGCTCCGTCCCCGGCATCGGCCATGCCGAAGTCGAACTCGTCTGGGATCCGCCTTGGGATCCGCAGAAGATGAGCGACGAGGCGAAGCTCGAACTGGGGATGCTGTGATGCGCCGCCTAGCTCTCCGTTCGTTTCGAGCGAAGTCGAGAAACATATGCAAGGCACCGGCCAGCGTCTCTCGACTTCGCTCGAAACAAACGGGCTTTGGGAGTTGACTATGACAACCACCACCACCCGCGCCCGCCCCGCTGCCCTGACGCTGACGCCCACTGCCGAACAGCGCATCGCGGAGCTGATGTCGAAGGCTCCTGAGGGCGCGATCGGCGTAAAGCTCTCCACGCCTCGCCGCGGCTGTTCCGGCCTTGCTTACTCGGTCGATTACGTCACGGAAGCCGATCCCTTCGACGAACGGATCGACACGCCGGGCGGCACCCTGTTCGTCGATGGCGGCTCGATCCTCTATCTGATCGGCAGCCGCATGGACTGGAAGGAAGACGATTTCACCGCCGGCTTCGTCTTCGACAATCCCAATGCCAAGGGCATGTGCGGCTGCGGCGAAAGCTTCACCGTTTAAGCCTAGTCTTTTTTCTCGCCCCGCGACTGGAGCATGCCGGGAAGGATAAAACCAATCCCGCCGCTGCTCATCGCTTCCTGTTTGATATTGTCGCGGATGCGTTCGTAATCCCGCTCCATTTCCGGTGTGACGGACGCGCGGGTTTCCGTCAGCGCCTTCTCGAATTCCGCCATGCCGACCTCCGTCGCGCCTAGCGATCCGCGCAGGGCGAAGAGGCCCGCGCGGCGGACGAGATCCTCCAGGTCCGCGCCGGTGAACCGGTCGGTGCGCGCGGCGAGGCTGTCGAGGTCGACATCGCCCGCCAGCGGCATCTTCGCAGTGTGGATGGAAAGGATATGGCGGCGGCCTTCGCGATCCGGGACCGGCACATAGATGAGCTCGTCGAACCGGCCGGGGCGAAGCAAGGCGGGGTCGATGAGGTTGGGGCGGTTGGTCGCGCCGATCACCACCACCGACTGCAATTCCTCCAGCCCGTCCATCTCGGCGAGGATGGTGTTCACCACCCGCTCCGTCACCTGCGGTTCGCCGAGGCCTCCGCCGCGCGCGGGGACGAGGCTGTCCAGCTCGTCGATGAAGATCACCGTGGGCGCCACCTGACGTGCGCGGGCGAAGAGGCGTGCGATCTGCTGCTCGCTCTCGCCATACCATTTGGACAGGAGATCGGACGATTTGGTGGCAATGAAATTGGCTTCGGCCTCGCGCGCCGCCGCCTTCGCGAGCAACGTCTTGCCGGTGCCCGGCGGCCCATAAAGCAGGAAGCCCTTGGCCGGGCGGATGCCGAGGCGGCGGAAGGCGTCGGGATCCTTCAAGGGCAGCTCGACGCCTTCACGCAGCCGCTCCTGCACGGAGGCGAGGCCGCCCACATCCTCCCAGCGGATGTTCGGCTTCTGCACCATCACCTCGCGCATGGCCGACGGCTGCACCCGCTTCAGCGCCTGATCGAAATCCTGGCGCGTCACGGAAAGCTCGTCGAGCACTTCCGGCGGAATGGTGCCTTCTTCCAGGTTGATCCGCGGCATGATCCGGCGGACTGACTCGATCGCCGCTTCCCGGGCCAGCGCCGCAAGATCGGCGCCGACGAAACCATAGGTCTTGCGCGAAAGCTCGCTCAGATCGACTTCCGGGCCGAGCGGCATGCCGCGCGTGTGAATGGCGAGGATTTCGCGGCGCCCGCGTTCGTCGGGCACGCCCACCACGATCTCGCGGTCGAAGCGGCCGGGACGGCGCAGCGCCTCGTCGAGCGCCTCGGGACGATTGGTCGCGGCAATGACGATGACGTTCTGGCGCGGCTCAAGGCCGTCGAGCAGGGTCAGCAGCTGCGCGACGATGCGCTTTTCCGCTTCCCCGGAAACCTGCCCCCGCTTCGGCGCGATCGAATCGATCTCGTCGATGAAGATGATGGACGGCGCGGCCTGGCCCGCTTCCTCGAAAATGTCGCGCAGATGCTTCTCGCTCTCGCCATAGGCCGATCCCATGATCTCCGGCCCGGCGATATGGAAGAATTCGGCATCGCTTTCATTGGCGACGGCGCGCGCGAGCCGCGTCTTGCCGGTACCGGGCGGGCCATGGAGCAGCACGCCCTTGGGCGGATCGACGCCCAGGCGTTCGAAGATTTCCGGGTAGCGGAGTGGCAATTCCACCATTTCCCGCAGCTGGTCGATGGTGGTGCCGATGCCGCCGAGGTCGTCATAAGTGACGTCGGCCCGGCGCGCTTCTTTGGGCTCGGTATATTCGGGGCGAAGCTCCACCTCGGTATTGGCGTCGATATGGACGATGCCTTTGGGCACCGTCGACACGACGTTGAGGCGGATTTCCTGGAGCGCGTAAGCGGGCGAGTTCAGCATCTGCCGAAGCTCTGGCGGAAGGTCGGATCGCGACACTTGCTGCTGGCCGGTCGTCGCCACCACGTCGCCCGCCGTGACGGGGCGCATGCCGAAGCTCCGCTTCAGCGCGTTGGCCGATCCTTGCAGGCGCAGATTCTGCTGGGCGGGGGCGAAGACGACGCGCTGGGCGGGCTTCGATTCCACCTTGCGGACGGTTACGAAGTCGCCCGATCCGATCTCGGCATTGGCGCGCTGCAAGCCGTCGAGGCGGATAATGTCCAGCCATTCATCTTCCGGATAGGAGCCGATGGCGCGGGCGGGCGTGGAGCGCTTGCCGGTCAGCTCGATCACATCGCCTTCGCTGAGACCGAGCGCGTTCATCGTCGCGCGGGGCAGCCGCACCAGACCCCGGCCGCTATCGTCAGGGCGCATCGTTGCGACCTGCAATTTATGCGGCGCGCGTTCCTCGTCGGCCATTCCCTTCTCCCTTGCTGTCCGAAAAGCAGATAGGAAGCCTCAACGGCGGTTCCAGCGGGCGGGTCCGCTGGCAGGCACAAAAAAAGGGCCGGCTGGTAGGCCGACCCTGAAAAGTCTTTAGGAGAGGATGCCTGAAAGGCGTAGTCTTTGTGAGCGAAGGCGACTTATTGTGCAAGTGCGAAGAGATGTGATAGGATTGCAAAAATTGCATCTGTGGGATCGTTCACAATGACGCAAATGCGTGGGCAACCTGCTTGTGCGGCGCACAAAATTGCAAAGAATGCAAATTAGATGCGCCGTCTGCCGCCGCTGACAGCGATCGAAGCGTTCGTGCAGGTCGCCCGGCTGGGATCGGTGAAAGCCGCCGCCGAAGCGCTTGCCCTGTCCTCACCGGCCCTCAGCCGCCGCATCCAGGCGCTGGAGCGTTTCGTCGGGCGTCCCCTCTTCGACCGCCGCCACCAGTCCGTAATGCTCAATTCCGATGGCGAGCGGCTGCTTCAGGAGATCGCTCCCTCCATCGATGCTCTGGCGCTCGCCATGGAGCGGGCGACGAGCGAGGGCGAATTGATGCGCCTCCGCCTCGGCGTCCTGCCGCTCTTCGCCTCACAGCGCCTGATGCCGCGCCTTCCCGAATTGCGCGCCCTCCATCCGGAACTGCACATCGATATCGATACGGCGCCGCAGCTTCTCACCCGGCTCGACGAGGGGCTGGACGCAGTGATCGCGCTCGTTACCGGCGATATCGATCCCAATCTCTATTCGCGCCGGCTCGACAACAACCGCATCATCGCAATCGGATCGCGGAATATGGCGGAGGGCCCCAATGCGCTCACCCATCCCTCCCAGCTTTCCGGTACCACCATCTACGTGCACCGCGATTTGCCGGAAACCTTCGCTTATTGGCGGGAAGCGGTCGGCATGCCGGATCTCCAGCCCGCAGCCATCGACCATTTCGATTCCGGCCATTTGATCCTCGATGCCACCGCGCGCGGCCTCGGCGTCGCTTTCATGCTCGAAAGCCATTTGAGGGGATCGAACGATCCCCGCCTCGTCCAGCTGTTCGATATCGCGGTGGAGAGCCCCTACAGCTACTGGTTCGCCTGCCGTCGCTCGGCCATGGCGCGGCGGCCGGTGCGCATCTTCCACGATTGGCTGTTCAGCGGCGGCGAAAATGCGCGCGGCCAATCGATCATCTGATCCGTCTATAATTTGATCCGCGCGACGATCCGCCGCATCAGCGCGCGTGGAAGGAATCGGCTCGACTGCGCCGTGAATTTGTTGGTGAGCCCGGGGATGACCACGGCCTGATTGCGGGCGAGACCCGCGAGGCCCGCCTTCACCACCCCTTCCGCCGATGCCGCAAAGCGCTCAAACGACTTGGACGTCACCCCGGCCACCTCGGCGAATTCGGTGCGGGTGGGTCCAGGGCAAAGGGCCGTGACGCGAATGCCACTCCCCTTAAGCTCCTGATGCAGCGCCTCGCTGAAGGAGAGCACATAGGCCTTGGTCGCGAAATAGACGGCAATATGCGGGCCGGGCTGGAAGGCGCCGGTCGAGGCGACGTTGAGGATAGCGCCTTGCCCGCGCGCTTTCATCTCCGGAACGGCGCGGCGGCAAAGCTCCGTCAGCGCCCGGATGTTGAGGTCGATCATCTCCCGCTGCCTGTCGAGCGGAAGAGCGGCGAAGCTGCCGCTCAGGCCAAAGCCCGCATTGTTGATGAGCGTGCCGACCATGAGGCCCTTGGCCGCGATCGCCGCCATCAGCCGCTCCGGCCCGTCCGGCGCGGAAAGATCGGCGGGGATGACGTGCACCCTCCCCCCAACCTCGTCCGCCAGGGCGCGAAGACGGTCTTCGCGCCGCGCGGTGATCACCAGTTCCTCGCCGCGCGCGGCGCACTGGCGCACGAATTCCGCGCCGAGCCCCGCCGAAGCGCCGGTCACGAGGGTGATTGGCCGCGCGGCCACGCCTTTATTCGCCAACCGTCGCCTTCAGAATCTTGCCGGGCTTCGCGGGCGGCTCGCCCTTGGGCAGCGCGTCGACATGCTCCATGCCTTCGATCACTTCGCCCCAGACCGTATATTGGCCGTCGAGGAAGCGGGCATCGTCGAAGCAGATGAAGAACTGACTGTTGGCGCTGTTCGGATTGGGCGTGCGCGCCATCGAGCAGACGCCGCGCACATGCGGCTCGCGGCTGAATTCGGCCTTGAGGTCGGGAAGGTCGGAGCCGCCCGTGCCGGTGCCGGTCGGATCGCCGCCCTGCGCCATGAAGCCGGGGATGACGCGGTGGAAGACGACGCCGTCGTAAAAGCCCTCTTTGGCGAGGCTGGTGATCCGTTCGACATGGCCGGGCGCGAGATCGGGGCGGAGGCGAATGACGACGTCGCCGCCGCTGTCGAGGGTGAGGGTAAGGGTCTGCTGCGCGTCGGCCATGATCGTGTCTCCAAAAGGTGATGGACGGCACTTAAGGGCGCGAGCGCCGTTATGCCAGCCCGCGGGTGTCGACAGGCGATGAAAGCGGGCCTAGAGGGGCGTCACGGCACAAGGGCAGCAGGAGAAGGGGCGATGAGCGACAGCGATCTCGAAACCCACGCGCCTGCGCCGCAGCAGGCCTCCGAACAGCTCGACGCCGACGACCGGCTGAAACCGGAATTCGTCCGCGCCGTGATGGAGCGCGTCGAGGCGGGCGATGCCGACGGGGCCCGCGCGCTCGTCGAACCGCTCCATCCCGCCGATATCGCCGATCTGTTCGAACTCGTCTCCTCGGACGACCGCCGCAATCTCGCCGCCGCTTTGTCCGATCTCCTCGACGCCGACGTCTTCTCCGAAATGAACGACTGGGTGCGCGAGGAGCTGATCGACGCGCTCGAGCCGCACGAAGTCGCCGACATCGCCGGGCAGCTCGAAACCGACGATGCCGTCGCGCTGATCGAGGATATGGAGGAGGACGACCAGCGCGCCGTCCTCCGCGCCCTCGATCCCGACGACCGCGCCGCCATCGAGGAAGCGCTGACTTTCCCCGAAGAGTCCGCCGGCCGCCTTATGCAGCGCGATCTGATCGCGGTGCCGGAACATTGGACGGTCGGCCAGACCATCGACTATCTTCGCTCGGACGAGGAGCTCACCACCGATTTCTGGGAAATCTTCGTCGTCGATCCCCAGCATCACCCCGTGGGAACCGTGCAGTTGAGCTGGGTGCTCCGCACGCCGCGCCACATCGCCATGGCCGATCTCATGAAGCGGGATCAGACCCTGATCCCGGTCGATATGGACCAGGAAGAGGTGGCGCTCCGCTTCCAGAAATATGCGCTCATCTCGGCGGCGGTGGTCGATCAGGCGGGCCGCCTCGTCGGCATGATCACCGTCGACGACATCGTCCACATCATTCAGGAAGAAGCGGGCGAGGACGTCCTGCTCCTCTCCGGCGCGGGCGAAGGCGACATCAACGAACCGGTGCTGGACAGCTACCGGGTGCGCGTGCGCTGGCTGATCGCCAATCTCGGCACCGCGCTCGTCGCCGCGACGATCATCAGCCTGTTCGAAGGAACGATCAGCCGCATGGTGGCCCTGGCCGCTCTGATGCCCATCGTTGCAGGCGTGGGCGGCAATGCCGGAACGCAGACCATGGCCGTGACGGTGCGCGCGCTCGCCACCAACCAGCTGACGCAATCCAATACGATCCGCACCGTCCGGCGCGAGATCAGCGTCGCGTTGATGAACGGCGCCACGGTGGCGGTCGTGATCGGCGTCGCCGTCGCGCTTTTCTTCCAGAACGGTCTGCTCGGCGGCGTGATCGCCGCGGCGATGATGGCCAACATCCTGATCGCGGGGCTTGCCGGCGTCCTCGTGCCGCTGACCCTCGATCGGGTCCGCGCCGACCCGGCCGTTGCCTCCTCCATTTTCGTCACGATGACGACCGATTCGATGGGCTTCCTGGTTTTCCTGGGGCTTGCGACAGCGAGCGGCCTCGTCCGCTAATCCATTGATCGAAAATCGATAAAATGGCACTGGGCGGGCCGATGTCTCCCCTCAGCATGACCAAGGTTGCAATGGGCTGCGCGAGCCTCGATGCGTTAGAGGCGCGGCTGGCGGCGCGGACGGTGAACGGCATCGTGCCGGTGGTCACCCGCTTCCGGCCCAAACGCGCGGGCGAGATGATCGGCGGCTCGCTTTTCTGGATCGTCAAACATCGCCTGATCGCCCGCCAAAGGATTCTCGGTTTTGCGGAGACCGAGGAAGGGCGAACCCTCATTCAGCTTGACGCCACGCTCGTGCCGGTGGCGGCCCGGCCGAAGCGAGCGCATCAGGGTTGGCGCTATCTTGAAGCGGCCGATGCCCCGCCCGACCTTGGCGGCGGTGGCGGCATCGCCGATCTGCCGCCCGCTTTGGCGGGGCAGCTTGCCGAACTGGCCCTGATCTAACGCGAACCGCAGGAGACGGCGCCGCCGCCCCGCGCGTCGATGGTGCAGGCGGGTTTGCCGAGGACGGTCACATCCCCCGTGCCGAGCGCCGCGATGCTGGCCGAACGACGTGCCGTCAGCCGGACCGCCCCCGCGCTTTCGCTGGCGATGCGCGCATCGCCAGCCGTCAGCGCCTCGCCATCGAGACTGGCCGTGCCCTGGATCGCGGCGTCGGTGGTCTTGGCCGTGCCGGACAACCGCACCGCGCCCGATCCGCGCACGGCGACGTTCAGCCGGTCGACGGCGAGGCCCTCCGCGGCGGCGCTGCCGCTACCGCCGAGGGTGAGGCTGAAGGCGCCGCCTTTCACATTGGCGATGCGCAGATTGCCGGATCCGGCCAGCGAAGCGGCCGCCAGGGTGCGCGTCGCCACCGTGATTTCAACCGGGCCGCCCGCGCCGCTTTCTCCTGCCGAAGGGCCGAAGCGGATGCGCAGCGTCTGGCCGATTGTGTCGATGCGAAGGCGGTCGAGCAAGGCGATGTCACCGCGTGCCGAAATCCCCGAGGGTCCGCCAACCGTCACGGCGACGCGAAACGGACCCGCCACTTCGATGCGGGTGAAATCCGGCACCGGATATTGGCGGACGGCGGCATCGGCCGGGAAAGCGGCGGAGAAAAGAAGAAGGGCGGCGGGAATCCTCATCGGTCCTCCATGCCGCCCTTGTGGTTAACAGTCGATGAGAGTTGCGCTCAGCCGCCGCAGCGCACGTCGCCCGAACCCATCTTGTTGACGGTGCATTTGCCGCCGCCCGCGACGGTAACGTCGCCCGAACCCATGATCGTGACGGCCGCCGTTCCGCTCGCGCGGACATTGGCATTGCCCGATCCGACGATGGAGATGGAGGCGGTCTGGCTTTCCAGGCCGTCTATGGCGACGTCACCCGATCCCGCGATGGACGTGGACGTCGTATCGGCCTTGCCGGCGGCCTTGATGTTGCCGGATCCAGCGATCGAGAAATCGGCCTTGCCGACGGAGAGCGCGCCGATGTCGATATTGCCGGAACCGCCGAGCGCGGCCTTGAAGCTGTCTCCCGTCACCTTGTCGATGCTTATGTTGCCCGATCCGCCAATCGAAGCGGCGGTGAGGGCGGGAACGGTGACATAGACGGTTGCCGGCTTGCGATGGCCCCAGTTCCACTGGCCGCGCTCCTGACGGACGACCAGACTGCCGTTTTCCACCAGGACTTCCAGGTGGTCGAGCACTTCCGCGCTGCCTTCCGCGCGAACCGACGGGGCGCCGCCCACCTTCACGATCAGGTTATGCGGACCTTCGAGCGAGACGGCGTCGAATGCGCCGACCTCGAAGCTCCGCTGCGTGGCGACGCCTGCAGCCGAATCGTTGCGCTGTGCATTGGCGGATATGTTGCACGCCGCAAGAATGGCGGCGGAGGCGAGTAGCAGACCAAAACGCATGGCATTTCTCCCAGCTGTTATATAGTCATAATACACGCCACAGCCGTAACATCAATATGAAAAAGGCGGCCCCATCGGGAGCCGCCTTTTTTACAAGCCTCCTGCGGTGCGGCAGGGGCCAGGCATTGGAAATTGGCTTATTTCTCCGCAGCCTTGTCCTTGTTGTAGATCGCCGCGGCCTTGTTCAGGATCTCGAGGATCTTCTTGAGGGCCGTCGGCTCGTCCACCTGCTCCATCGCCGCGAGTTCGCGGGCGAGGCGGCTGGAGGCGGCTTCGAAGATCTGGCGCTCCGAATAGCTCTGCTCCGGCTGGTCGTCGGCGCGGAACAGGTCGCGCGTCACTTCGGCGATCGACACGAGGTCGCCCGAATTGATCTTCGCTTCATATTCCTGGGCGCGGCGCGACCACATGGTGCGCTTCACCTTGGGCTTGCCCTTCAGCGTATCGAGCGCTTCCTTCATCGTCTTATCCGACGACAATTTGCGCATGCCGACGCTTTCCGCCTTGTTGGTCGGAACGCGGAGCGTCATCTTTTCTTTTTCGAAGCGGAGCACGTAGAGTTCGAGCTTCATGCCCGCAATATCGGTGCTTTGCAGTTCAACTACCCGGCCGACGCCATGCTTGGGGTAAACGACATAATCGCCAACGTCGAAATCCAACGCCTTCGTTGCCATCTATGTACCTTTCCCGTGAAACGAGCCGCCAAACCGAGCCGATCCGCACCTGCCCGTGGCACGACTCAAAAACCCCAATTTTACGGCGATTCTTGTGGATCACCCACGCGGGATGCAGCCGCACCCGGCGCGATGCTCATTATATAGCAAAAATATGACTCGATTACCAGTGCGGCGCGGAGCGGACCTGATCTTTTACGAGACAGCCCAAGCGCGGGCGCGCACCGCATCCAGACTCCACGGGCCGGCCCCGCGAAAGACGATGTAGAGGAAGACGAAGCAGAAGAGGATCGCCGCATCGCCGCCATTGTTGACGGGGAAGGGGTTCTGCGGCGCATGCGCCATCCAGTAGCCGACCGCCATTTCGCCGGATGCGAGGAAGGCGGCAAGCCGAGTGAAAAGGCCAATGAGGATAATGGCGCCGAGCACCAGCTCCAGAACGCCCGCGATACCCGGGAGGGAAGAAAGAGCGATGCCGGCATATTCGCTCGCCGGAAAGCCGAGCAGCTTCTGCATGCCATGTTCGAGGAACAGCAAACCAGCGACAATGCGCAGGAGGCTAAGAACCCGTGGTTCCCAGGCGGAAAGCTTATCAGTCAGCGCCATCTTCTTCTC
>DATDNN010000016.1:0-7991 GCA_036518255.1 Allosphingosinicella sp.
CGAGCGCGTGGCCCTGCTCGGCGGCAACGGCGCGGGCAAGTCCACCCTCCTCCGCCTCCTCTCCGGCCTCACCGATCCGGCGGGCGGCCGACTCCTCTTGGACGGGGTCAGCCTGTCGCAGATCGATCCGTCCGACCGGCGCCGCGCCATCGGCTACCTGCCGCAAGACGTGGCACTCTTCCACGGCACGCTCCGCGACAATCTCAACCTCGAGGGCGCTGGCCTTGGCGACGAGGACCTGTTCCATGCACTGGACGGCGTCGGCCTCGGCGCCTTCGTGCGCGCCCATCCGCTGGGGCTCGACATGCCGATCCTCGGCAGCGGCAGTTTCTCGGGCGGGCAGCGCCAGGCGGTGGGCCTCGCCCGCATCCTGCTGCAGGATCCGGCCATCCTGCTCCTCGACGAGCCTACCGCTTTCTTCGACCAGGCGAGCGAAACCAACGTCATCCGCTTCATGGAAGACTGGCTTGGGCTTCGCACCCTCATCGTCACCACCCACAAGAAGAGCCTGCTCGCGCTCGTCAAACGCGCCGTGGTGATGCGCCACGGCAAGGTCATCATGGACGGCCCGCTCGACAGCATCGTCAACGGCAATCAGGTGCAGGCCCCGCCCCAGGAAAGCATCGCTAATGCTCGCTAGAACCCACGATCCCGAACATATTCGCCGGGAGCTTGGCGACCCGCTGCTCGCCGCCACCCATCCCGTCTCCCGCCCGCTTCTCTGGACCGTCCTCGGCGCCTTGATCCTGTTCATCGCCTGGGCGAGCTGGACAAAGCTCGACGAAGTGACACGCGGCGAAGGGCGGGTGATACCGTTCAGCCGCGTCCAGAAGATCCAGAGCCTCGAAGGCGGCATCTTGGGCCGCCTGATGGTGCAGGAAGGCGATCTCGTGGAGGTCGGCCAGCCGCTCGTCCGGCTCGACCAGACTCGTTTCCAGACGGCCTTCGAGGAATCGGCCAACCAGGCGATGGTGTTGAAGGCCGCGATTGCCAGGCTCGAGGCGGAAGTACTGAACAAGGGCGCGATCGTCTTCCCGTCCGACGTTCCCGCCGACAGCTCGATCGCCCGCTCCGAACGCGAACTCCTCCGCTCCCGGCGCGAAAAATTGTCCGAAGGCAGCAGCTCCATCGGCCGCCAGATCGGAATCGCGCAGAACCAGCTCGCCATCGTCGCGCCGCTCGCCGCGCGCGGGGTGGTGAGCGACATGGAGGCGCTGAAGCTCCGCCAGGACATCGCGACGCTGCAGGGCAAGCTCGCCGAGCTCAAGAACGGCTATTTCCAGGATGCCTATACCGAGCTTTCCGCCAAGAAAGCGGAGCTCGCCGCATTGGAACCCGTCGTCCATCAGCGCGGCGACCAGCTGCGCCGCACGGAAATCGTCTCGCCCGTACGCGGCCGGGTTAACAGCATCATGATCAGCACCAAGGGCGGCGTCATTCAGCCCGGCGAGCCCATTATGGAGATCATCCCCATCGCCGACCGCCTGCTCATCGAAGCCCGGATCAAGCCGCGCGACGTCGCCTTCCTCGTTCCCGGCATGGCCGCCAAGGTCAAGATCACCGCCTATGACTATACGATCTACGGCGATCTCAAGGGCACGGTCGAACAGATCAGCGCCGATACGATCGAGGAGGAAACGCCGAGGGGTAAGGAATCCTATTATCAGGTGCTGATCAAGACGGACGGCGCCCAGCTCATCCGTAACGGCAAGGCGCTTCCCATCATTCCCGGCATGATCGCGGAAGTGGACATATTGAGCGGAAAGCGCAGCGTCATGAACTACCTCCTCCGTCCGCTGCTCAAGGCGCGTCTCAACTAGTTACCCATTCTTACGATGCGATGAATGGAGTTAATGAGGCGATCGTCTGGCGCCAGCTACGCATTTTTGCGGAGAGCCCGAGCGAGGCCGTTTTCTCCATAAGGGCCAGGCGAGCGGGCCCCCACGATCACACATCCCCGCACGCGCGGGAGAGCAACAAGGCATGAAACATGCACTCATTATCGAAGACAACCTCATCGTCAGCAAAGCGTTGGAGACGAAGCTTGCCGGGCTTGGCTTCCAGTCGTTCGATCATGTGTGGACGGAGAATGCTGCCGTTGAGGCAGCCGCTGCCCGTACACCGGATCTCATTCTGGTAGGCGACGGCGTCGAGAACGGTTCAGGCATTGAGGCAGCGCGGCGCATTTCGCTCGGGGGATCGATTCCCGTACTCCTTGTAACCGGCGATTCCCTTCGCGCACGAAGCCGTCTTCCCCAAGGCGCTTCGGTCAGCGGACCCTTCATGCTGCGCGATATCGACAACGCTGTCGGAGAAGCGCGGGAAATTGCCGACAATGACATCTGATCAGCGCCCTAATGGGATAGGATCAGTGGAATGGCGCTCCTCAACAGCAACGCGCGCGTGACGCCGCCCAGCATCATCTCGCGAAAACGGGAGTGGCCATAGGCACCCATCGCTATATAGGCGGGGCGGAGTGTCGCCGCCCCCCGAAACAAAGTGTCGGCAACGTCTTGCCCATCTCCCGCCCAATCGTGCAACTCCGCACCGATGCCATAACGGGCAAGATAGGCTGCTGCACCGGAGGCGGGCCATCCCATATCGTCTTTATTCACCGTAACGATATGAACGGCCGATGCCTTCTCCAGCAGCGGGCGGATGAATCTTATGGTGTGCGCCGCTTCCGCGGAGCCGTTCCACGCTACCAAGGCAACGCCTGCCGGGTCGAACGCTGATCTAGCGCAAGGCACTGCGAGAACCGGACTTTGGGCATAAAGCGAGACTTGGGCCAGCTGTGACATGGCGGGGTCGGCCCTTCCCTCTTCGACCGGCAGGCTGAGCACCACTATGTCGGCGAGCCGCGAATGTTCGATCAGCTGCTGGATGGGCTGTCCATTTTCCTGCACCCAGGTCCAGGAGGATGTATCGTGCTTCAACCGTTCTTCCGCACTCAGCCGGTGCCTTTCCTCGGCGGCGCGCACGTCCTCGATGATGGTAGGGAGCGCATAGACCCCGCCAAACGGATCGCCCAGAATGAAGGCGTCATAGGGCGTCGCATGAAGACAGGTAAGGTGCCCGTCAAAGACTGAGCGGAGGCGCAGTGCCGCATCGACCCGCCTCTCGAAGCCAGGATCCTCCCGCGCATCGACAAGAATGGCCTTCATCCGCATTCTCCCAGATTGGATTTGGGAATACCGGGCTCGGAACGCTTATAACACAAGAGAGCCCATCCCCGCCATTCGCTTGAGCCGAAGCTTCAGACGGCTAGCTCTTTCACCTCCTCCTGCAGCGCCGATTTGGGCGACCCAGTATCCACCGGCTCTCGCCCGTAAATCCGGTCCAGTATCCGCGTCGTCTGCGCTATGCCTTGGGTCGATCCGGCAAAGCCCTCTTTGGCCGCCAGCGCCTCCGCCCAGGCGGCAGCCGCGCGTCCGCCCCAAGCGTCGGGCGGCGTAGTCAGCGTTTCTCGATATGTGCCGAAGAACAGCTCGGCCGTGAAGTCGTAGAAGGAGCCATTGACGTTGCGCAACGCCGCGCCGCCTTCCGTCCCGTAAAATTCGGCGGAGATCACCGCGTCCTGCCCAGCTGGGAGCCGCCAGGAGCAGGCGAGCTGTGCCGTGGTGCCGCCCGCAAGATCGATCATCGCGGCGGCATAATCCTCAACGCTCCCGCTCCGGAGCGGCTGGCCGCCGGAGAAAAGACGCGCCGAGACATTTTTCGCGTCCGGAAAATCGAGCGTCCAGAGGAGCAGATCGACGAGATGCACTCCAAGGTCCATCACGCACCCGCCTCCGGACAGAGCGGCGTCGTAGAACCACGGCTTGTCGGGGCCATAGGCGTTATGGAAGACCAGGTTGGCGGCGTAGATACGCCCTAGGGCACCGGACTGCACTTTCTCCCGTATCGCCTGCATGCCCGCCGTGAAGCGGTAGGAGAGGTCGACACCGAGCAGCCGGTCCGCTGTTTTTGCCGCATCGATCACCGCCTGAACTTCCGCTTCGGTGCGCCCGAGCGGCTTCTGGCAGAAGACGGCAACGCCGCGCTCCAGCGCCGCAATGGACTGCTCGGCGTGAAGGGCGCTCGGCGTCGCGATGACGACTCCGTCCAATCCAAGATCGAGGAGCGCGTCTAGCGAGCCCACGCATCGTGCCCCAGGCGCCAGCTTCACCGCCTCGCCCGCCATTTCGGCGCTTGGATCGGCGATCCCGACGCAGTCGATCGCGCCGGTCGCCAGCATCGCTTCCATCCTGTGGCGGCCGATCCAGCCGACACCCAGAAAGCCCACACGTGCCCGGCTCATTGGAACAGCACCATGGCTTTGACAAAACCCTCCGGCTTGTCGCGCGTGGCGTCGAGCGCGGCGCCGAGCTCGTCCAGCGGATAGCTATGGGTGAGGAGCGGCGCGAGATCGAGCTTCCCCTCCTCCACCGCCTTCACGCCATCCCTTATGCCTTGCACGTAGACGGCGGGATCCCGCTCATGCGCGTTCACCACGTCGAGTCCGCGCCAGTTCCAGAGCTGCATGTTCACCTGTCTCGGTCCGTCCTGATGATAACCGGCGATCACCAGCCGCCCGCGTTCGGCGGTGAGTTCGGTGGCAAGATCGAGCGGCCATTGCTTGCCGACCGCCTCGATTACCCGTTCGCAGAAGGTACCGCCCGTCAATGCCTTCACCTTGTCGATGATCGCCCAGTGATCGTCCATGACGATGGTCTCGGCCGCACCCATCTTCCGGGCGAGTTCGAGCGATGAGGCCCGACGTGAAATGGCTATCACCCGCGCGCCCGCGTCGGTGGCGAGCCGGGTCACGATGGCGCCGAGGAAGCCGATGCCGATGATCGCGACCGTCTGCCCGGCCTCGATCCCGCTCCGGCGGAAAATATTCATCGCGCAGGCGAGCGGTTCGCCGGGAAAAGGCTGGCCGGAAAGCATGTCGGGCAGGCGAACGGCCGTATCGGCGTCCGCAATGTCATATTCCGCATAGCTCTTACCCGCGATTACGGTGACTCGATCGCCTTCCGCCAGCCCGTCGACACCCTCGCCGATGGCATCCACGACACCCCAGCCTTCATGGCCCAATGCGCCTGGCTCGGTTGGAAACTGCATCCATTCCGGGCCTGCCCAGGGGGTCAGGTTCGACGCGCAGACGCCGCAGCCTTCCAGCCGCACCCGCACCTGGCCCGCGCCGGGCTCCGGCTTCGGCACCTCCGCAATTTCTATCCGGCCGGGACCGGTCAGCACCGCAGCCCTCATTCCTTCCCTTCCTCTTCCTGAATGGCGTCGAGCACCGCCTCGGGCGCAACATCCTTCTTCAATTCCTCGATCTCCTGTGCAGCGGGCAATTCGACATCCAGCCGTGCCGCGATGGCTGAAACGATCTCGATGAGACGGGTTACTTCATGTTCGGCGAGCAAATTGATCTGCAGGTCGAGATCGGCGCGACGATCATTGTCCTGGAACATCCGGTTCTGGCTCATCAGCACGAAGGTCGACAGGAAGATCGCCTCCACCGATGCAACGGTCGCCAGTATGACGAAGGTTGGATCCCACGCGCGCACGAACGGAAGGGCGCCGAGGTTCGCAGCGACCCAGAAGGCGACGATCGCGACATGCAGGTAGACGAAGCCGATGCTGCCGGTGAACCGCGTGATTGCTTCGGCCAGCCGCTGCTGGTAGCCCGCCTGCCGCGCCTCGTGCTGCCGCCGCTCCCGAAGGGCGTGGATGTTCCTGTCCAGCGTTCTCCCCAGGTTCTGGAGCGGCGGCGGGACGGTGGGCCCCGTCTCGCTCATGCACCGGACCTATTCAGCCGCCGCGAAGATGGCGCCGCCTGGCTGCCGCGCATTTCCCCCCTCCTCCTGCGTCCAGTCGAAGATCGGCCGCGCCCGGCTGGCGGCGAACCATTCGGCGGTCGCCTCTAGCCCTTCCTGCAACGGCACACGCGGCTCCCATCCCAGCAATTCGCGCGCGCGATCGATATGGGGCTTGCGGCGGCGGGGATCGTCGACGGGCAAAGGGCGATTGACGATGCGGGAGCGCGATCCCGTGAGCGCGAGCACCCGGCGGGCGAGGTCGCCCACGGTGAGCTCCACCGGATTGCCCAGATTCACCGGCTCGCCGACCGCCGCCTCGCTTTCCATGAGGCGCATCAGGCCATCGATCATGTCGCTGACATAGCAGAAGCTCCGCGTCTGCGATCCGTCGCCATAAATGGTGATATCTTCGCCCGCGAGCGCCTGGCAGATGACGTTCGACACCACTCGCCCGTCGTCGGGCCGCATGCGGGGACCATAAGTGTTGAAGATGCGCGCCACACGCACATCCGCGCGCGCCGCCCGCAGGAAGTCGAAGGCCAGTGTCTCGGCCGCGCGCTTCCCTTCGTCATAGCAGGCGCGAGGGCCCGTGCAGCTCACCCAGCCGCGATAGCTTTCGGGCTGCGGATGCACTTCCGGATCGCCATAAACCTCGCTGGTCGAAGTAAGAAGCAGCCGCGCACCCCTTTCCTCGGCGAGCCGCAGCATGTTGCGCGTACCCATGACGTTGGTCATCATCGTATGCTCGGGGTCCGCCTGATAATGGGGCGGGGAAGCAGCGCAGGCGAGGTGATAGATATGGGTAAAGGGCACGCGGCTCACTTTTACGGGCAGCTCGTTGATCACGTCCGCCTGCACGAAATCGAAGCGCGCCTCCCTCTCCAGATGGCGGAGGTTCGCGGACCGCCCGGTAAGCAGGCTGTCGACGCACACCACCGTCGCGTCCTCGGCAATGAGCGCGTCGCACAGGTGCGAGCCGATGAAACCGGCCCCGCCTGTCACGAGGGCAATCTTCTCCCTTTTCTTCTTCACATCGCGCTCCCTTCTAATACCCGGACGCTGGAGCCAGCTTCCTCAAGATAAGCTTCGAGTTCCGCCGCCCGGTGCCCCGCGCCGTGCGCGCGCAGGATCATGGCGCGCGCCGCCTGCCCCATCGCATCGGCTGCGGCCTCCGGCTCTTCCAGCCGGCGGATCACATCTTCGGTCGTGTCGGCAATCTCGATCTCACGACCCGGCGCGAACAATTGATCGAGCCCGTCCCACCGGTCGGAAATGATCGGCACCCCGCACGCCGCCGCCTCGAACAACCGCACCGAGGGCGACCATCCCGCCGCGATCATGTCCGCCCGCGTGACGTTCAGCGTGTAGCGGGAGGCGGCGTAGAAAGCGGGATGCCCGGCGGGCGGCAGGTGGTCGATCCGCTCGACATTAGCAGGCCAGTCGATCTCCGCGGGATATTGCGGCCCGGCGACCACGAACCTCTTCGCCGGCATCCGCCGCGCCGGTTCGATCAGCAGCCGCTCCAGCGTCGGCTGGCGGTCGGGGCCGTAGGTGCCGAGATAGGAAAGATCCCACTTCTTCGGCACGTCCAGAGGCATATAGGCGCCCGTGTCGACCGAACAGTAAAGCGCCCGCGCGGCAGGCGATCCATATTGCTGCTCCAGCCGGTCGAGTGTCGGCCCGCCGGTAAAGGACAGGTAGAGATCGTAACCCGGGATCAGCTCAGCCGACAGATAGTCGCACTCCCCCCGCTCCAGCGCCGCCAGCGTCACCGGCGTGTCGATGTCGTAGAAGGCAGTGACGCCCTTCGCCGTCTCCTGCACCCAGCGCCCGACCTCGATCCCGTCCGGCACATAGGAACCGACGATCATCGCGTCGGCCGACGCGATCTCGCCCTTCCAATCCTCGAGATCCTCGAGGCTCGTATAGAATGAGAGGCGGCAATAATCCGCATCGGCAAGGTCGCGATTGCCGCCCGAATACCAGGGCACGTCCCGCTCCAGAAACAGGATATCGTGCCCGCGCGCCGCGAACTCCTTTAGGAGCGCGCGGTAGGTGGTCGCATGGCCGTTGCCCCAGGCGGAGGAAAGGCTGAGCCCGAGCACGACCACCCGCATGGGCGCCGCGCTCATGCCGCCCGCTTCCGCGCGGCGACCTCGCGCAGCAGCGCATCGACCTGCA
>DATDNN010000017.1:0-5774 GCA_036518255.1 Allosphingosinicella sp.
CCGTGCTCGCCGCCAAGGCACAGTCGATGCCGAAGGACAATATCGAGCGCGCGATCAACAAGGCCTCGGGCGGGGACGCGGAAAATTACGAGGAAATCCGCTACGAAGGCTTCGGACCCGGCGGCGTGTCGCTGATCGTCGAGGCGCTGACCGACAATCGCAACCGCACCGCGACCAATGTCCGTACCATCTTCTCCAAGAATGGCGGCAATCTGGGCGCGAGCGGATCGGTGAGCCACGGCTTCGACCGCCTCGGCCTCATCACCTATCCGGCGAGCGTCGGCGATGCCGATGCCGTTTTGGAAGCCGCGATCGAGGCGGGCGCCGAGGACGTGCAGTCGACCGAAGAGGGTCACGAAATCTGGACCGCGCAGGAAGATTTGCACGAGGTCGCCAAGGCGCTCGAAAAGACGCTCGGCGAGCCGGAAAGTACGAAGCTCGCCTGGCGCCCGCAGAACCAGGTCGATGTGGGCGAGGCGGAAGCCGGAACGCTCCTGAAGCTGATCGACCAGCTGGACGACGATGACGACGTCCAGACCGTCTGGGGCAATTACGAGGTCTCCGACGAGGTGATGGAGAAACTGGGCTAGTGGAAGCACGTTCGTCAGCACGAACGGATTTTCCCACATGCTGATTCTTGGCCTTGATCCCGGCCTTGGCTGCACGGGCTGGGGCGTCATCGCGGCGGAGGGCAATCGCTTGAGCCACGTCGCCAACGGGCAGATCCGGACGGACGCGGCGCGGCCCCTGCCGGATCGGCTGGTGAGGCTGGCCGAGGGTCTGGACGCGGTGCTGGCCGAATACCGGCCCGCGGGCGCGGCGGTCGAGGAAGTGTTCGTGAACGAAAACCCGCAATCGACGCTCAAGCTGGGGCAGGCGCGCGGTGTGGTGCTGCTGTCCGCGGCGCGGGCCGATATCGCGGTAGGCGAATATGCGGCGCGGCTCGTCAAGAAAGCGGTGGTCGGCACAGGCGCGGCGGCGAAGCAGCAGGTGCATGCGATGGTTTCCGTCCTGCTGCCCGGCGCGAAGATCGCCGGGGCCGACGCGGCGGATGCGCTGGCCGTCGCCATCACCCACGCCCATCATCTTGCGAGCCATCGCGGGCTTCGGGGGCATGCCGCATGATCGCGAAGCTGAAAGGGCTGCTCGACAGCTTCTCCGCAGATCATGCAGTGATCGATGTGAACGGCGTCGGCTATCTCGTCCTCGCCTCGTCTCGGACGATCACGGCGCTCGGCGGTATCGGCAATCCGGTGGTCGTCCACACCGAAATGCAGGTGTCGCAGGACGATATCCGCCTGATCGGCTTTGCGAGCGTCGAGGAGCGGGACTGGTTCCGGCTCCTGACCTCGGTGCAGGGCGTGGGCTCCCGCGTGGCGCTCGCCATTCTTTCGGCGCTCACTTCGGACGAACTGCACCGCGCGGTGGCGAGCGGCGACAAGGCGATGGTGGCGCGCGCCAATGGGGTCGGGCCGAAGCTCGCCCAGCGCATCGTCAACGAATTGAAAGACAAAGCGGGCGGCATGATCCTGGGCAGCGGCGGAGCGTTGCCCGCCGCTCCTGCGGGCAGCCATTCCGCCGATGCGGTTTCGGCGCTGCTCAATCTCGGCTTCCGTCCGGCGGATGCCTCGGCGGCCGTGGCGCAGGCCGAAGCGGAACTGGGACCGGAAGCGAGTTTCGACGCGCTGGTGCGCGTGGCGCTCAAGAAATCGGCGCGTTGACTTTGATCGATCTTTTGGATCTTATCTCGCAAGATAGTAAGTTTGCAAAGGTGGCTATGGATCCTGTTACCAATCCCTACGCGCCAGGCGCAGGTAGCCAGCCTCCCGAGCTGGCCGGAAGATCCGAAATCCTTGAGCGCACCAGGATAACCTTGGCGCGGGTTCAGAGGGGGCGACCCGCCAAAAGCTTTATGCTGGTTGGTCTTCGCGGTGTCGGGAAAACCGTTCTACTGAATCGCATATCGGAGATTGCTGAAGAAGCGGGTTTCATTGCCGCTCTTGTCGAAACACCAGAGAACAAATCGCTCCCTGAAGTGCTCTTGCCGTGCCTCAGGAAAATACTGCTTCGCCTCGATTCGAAGGAGAAGGTAAACGAGGCCGTGAAGCGCGGGCTCATGGTCCTTAAAGGCTTCGCCAACGCCTTAAAAATCACAGTCGGCGAAATCGAGTTCGGCCTGTCAATTGATCCAGCTCACGGGGTCGCCGACAGCGGAGATATTGAAGCCGATTTGCCGGACCTTTTCGAGGCAGTTGGAAGGGCGGCCCAATCTAAAGGCATCGCGGTAGCTCTGATAATCGATGAAGTTCAATATATTAAGGAGATCGAATTCAGCGCTCTGATAATGGCAGTCCATCGTATATCGCAAAAGCAACTGCCTCTCGTGGTTATTGGGGCTGGCCTTCCCCAGCTTGTGGGCTTGGCTGGCCGATCGAAATCCTATGCGGAGCGGCTGTTTGACTATCCGGAAGTGGGGCCGTTGTCGCCGGTGGATGCAGAAGCGGCTCTGGTCGAACCTGCACGACGCGAGGAGGTCGAATTTGATCCTGCCGCTATCGCGCGCGCTGTCGAACTGACGCACGGATATCCCTATTTTCTTCAGGAATGGGGCTACCATTCCTGGAACAGCGCCATGGCATCGCCGATTACGCTTATCGATGTCGAACGCGCCACTACAGAGGCGCTAAGAAGCCTGGATGAGAGCTTTTTCCGTGTTCGCTTCGATCGGCTGACACCTAGGGAAAAGGATTATCTCTTTGCCATGGCCGACCTGGGAGAAGGGCCGCATCGCTCCGGCGATGTGGCGAGCCGACTGGGTGTCGCGGTGGAAAGCATTGCGCCCGTCCGCAGCTCGCTGATCAAAAAAGGTATGATTTTCAGCCCCGCACATGGCGACACCGCTTTCACGGTTCCTATGTTCGATGAGTACCTTCAGCGGATAGCGTCCAGTACATGACCGATACCGACCGCATCATCACCGGCGAACGGCGTCCCGAGGACGTCGATGCGGCGCTGCGCCCCAAGACCCTCGACGATTTCGTCGGACAGCAGGCGGCGCGCGAGAATTTGCGGGTGTTCATCGATGCGGCGAAGGGGCGCGGCGACGCGCTCGACCATGTGCTGTTCTTCGGGCCCCCGGGGCTAGGCAAGACGACGCTCGCGCAGATCATCGCGCGGGAGATGGGCGTGGGCTTCCGGGCGACGTCCGGGCCGGTCATCGCCAAGTCGGGTGATCTTGCCGCGCTCCTCACCAATCTCGAGGATGGCGACGTTCTCTTCATCGACGAGATCCATCGCCTCAATCCGGCGGTGGAGGAAGTGCTGTATCCGGCGATGGAGGACCGGGCGCTCGATCTGATGATCGGCGAAGGGCCGTCGGCGCGCTCCGTCCGCATCGATCTGCCGAAGTTCACCCTTGTCGGCGCGACGACGCGGCAGGGGCTGCTCACCACGCCCTTGCGCGACCGCTTCGGCATCCCGGTGCGCCTCAATTTCTACACGATCGAGGAGCTGGAGAAAGTGGTGCGCCGCGCCGCCGGGTTGCTCGGCCTGCCGCTTGCCCAGGATGGCGCGACCGAAGTCGCCCGCCGGTCGCGGGGCACGCCGCGTATCGCCGGGCGCCTGCTCCGCCGGGTGCGCGACTTCGCGCAAGCCGCGGGCGCGGCGGAAGTGGACGCAAAGGCTGCCGATGCGGCCCTCACCCGGATGGAGGTGGACGCATTGGGCCTCGACGCGATGGACCGGCGCTATCTCACCATGATCGCGGACATCTACAAGGGCGGGCCGGTGGGCGTCGAAACGCTGGCGGCCGGCCTTTCCGAGCCGCGCGACACGATCGAGGAAGTGATCGAACCCTATCTCATCCAGCTTGGTCTCGTCGCCCGCACGGCGCGGGGGCGCTGCCTCAACGGACGCGGCTGGACGCATCTCGGCCTGACTCCGCCGGCCGGACAGGGCCAGGACAGTCTGTTCGACATCAAGTAAGCACGTTTCGCCGCGAGAAAGGTCGCGACTCTTCCGTTCGGGGAAATGGCTGCGTATGCGATAGGTATCAATTGAAGCATTCGTGCTCCTGCGAAGGGAGGAGCCCAGCGGGCGCCGTTGGCGCGACTGGGTTCCTGGTTCCGCAGGAACACAAGATTGGGGCGGCAGGAACAATTTGACGGATCAACCAAAGCACCTTGCGCCTTATGAAGGCGCGTTCGACGGCCACATCCATCAGTTCGCGATCCGCGTCTATTTCGAGGACACCGATACCGCGGGCGTCGTCTATCACGCCAATTATCTGCGCTTCATGGAGCGGGCGCGGTCCGACATGCTGCGCGCGGTGGGGATCGACCAGCGCGCGGCGCTCGATAGCGGCGAAGGCGTCTATGCGGTGTCGGAAGTGTCGCTGAAATATCGCCGCCCGGCGAGGCTCGGCGACGCCTTGCTCGTCGAAAGCCGGGTGCAGGCGATAAAGGCGGCGAGCTGCGTCATTCATCAACGGGTCATGCGCGGCGATGAACTTCTGGCGGAAGCCGAAGTAACGGCAGCCTTTTTGACGCCGGAGGGCCGCCCGAGGCGCCAGCCGCGCGCCTGGGTCGAAACGTTCGAACGGTTGAGAGGGGAAGAATAAGGGTGGCTATGGAAATGACGGGTGCGAGCATGTCGCCCATCGCATTGTTCCAGCAGGCGGATATCGTCGTCAAAAGCGTGATGATCGGCCTGCTGCTTGCCAGCATCTGGACCTGGGCGATCATCCTCGGCCACGCGCTGAAGCTGAAGAAGGTCAATCGCGAGAATGAGCGGTTCGAAAAGGATTTCTGGGGCGTCGAGGATATCGACCGCTTTCACCAGAAAAGGGGCAGCGAGGATCTTCCCGCCGCGAAGGTGTTCAACGCGGGCATCGTCGAATGGCGGCGCTCGACCGGCAGCGGCCGGGTGGACAAGGAAGGCGCGCGCCAGCGGCTCTTGACCGCGATGCACAGCGCGGCGGGCGCGGAGGTGGACCGGCTTGCCGACCGTTTGAACATCCTCGCCACGATCGGATCGGTCGCGCCCTTCGTCGGCCTGTTCGGCACCGTCTGGGGGATCATGAACAGCTTCTCCTCGATCGCGGCGGCGAAGAACACCAGCCTCGCCGTGGTTGCGCCGGGCATTGCCGAGTCGCTGTTCGCGACCGCGCTCGGCCTGTTCGCGGCCATTCCGGCGGTGATCGCGTACAACCGCATGACGCACGGCATCAACCGGATCGAGGCGCGCCTCCTGCGTTTCGCGGACGGGTTCCACGGCACCCTGTCCCGCGAACTGGACCGGGAGGGCTGAATGGCTGCTACTATCTCCGTTCGCCCTGAGCCTGTCCAAGGGTTGTCCTTCATCTCCAATGCAGGGGAAGAAGGAAAGGCAGGGCTTCGACAGGCTCAGCCCGAACGGCTTATTGCCGGAGGATATTTCTGATGGCGATGGGACCGATCGCGGGCCCGGGCCGCCGCGCGCGGCGCACCGCCATGGCAGAGATCAACGTGACGCCGCTCGTCGACGTCATGCTGGTGCTGCTCATCATCTTCATGGTGACGGCGCCTCTGCTCGTTACCGGCGTTCCGGTGGATCTGCCGGAAAGCAAGGCGGGGGCATTGGATCAGGAGCAGAAGCCGGTGCAGATCTCGCTCGACAAATCCGGCGCCATCTTCGTCGATGAGGAGCAGGTGGATCCCGCCCAGCTCGGCACCCGGCTCGGCCGGATCGCGCAGGCGTCGGGCGAGGCGGGCGGCCCGCGCATCTTCCTGCGCGCC
>DATDNN010000018.1:0-3102 GCA_036518255.1 Allosphingosinicella sp.
GCATGGAGATCCTCCACTGGGCGGAGGAAATCGCCGCGCGCGATGTCACCCAGCCCGCGCTGAACGCGGCCTGATCAAATGCACCTCCTGATCGTCACCGACGCCTGGATGCCGCAGGTGAACGGCGTCGTGCGCACGCTCCAGGCGGTGACGGCGGAGCTTGCGGCCAAGGGTCATCGGGTGGACATATTGTCGCCGGACCAGTTCCGGTCGATACCGTGCCCCACCTATCCCGAGATACGCCTCGCGCTGGTCCGCCAGAAGGCCGTCGCGCGCAGGATCGAGGGGGTGAAGCCGGATCACATCCATATCGCGACCGAAGGCCCGCTGGGTGTGGCGGCGCGGCGCTGGTGCAAGCGTCAGGGCTATCGCTTCACCACCGCTTACCACACGCAATTTCCCGATTATGTCGCAAAGCGGACGCGCCTGCCGAAAGGCTGGTTCTGGCGTTACATCCGCTGGTTCCACGGGGCCTCCGCCGCCGTTTTGGTGTCGACCGGCAGCATCGCGCGGGAACTCCATCAGAACGGCATCACGCATACGCGCCATTGGGGGAGGGGCGTCGATCTCGCCCGGTTCCGGCCGGACGTGCCCAGGCACCCCGCCATTGAACGCCTGCCGTGCCCGGTGCAGCTTTACGTGGGCCGGGTGGCGATCGAAAAGAATATCGAAGCCTTTCTCGGTACCAATCATCCCGGCAGCAAGGTCGTAGTGGGCGACGGACCCGCACTATCCGATCTGAAGAGGCGCTATCCCGGGGCTTCCTTCCTCGGCGCGCTTCACGGCGACGCGCTCGCTTCGGCTTATGCTTCGGCGGACGTGTTCGTCTTCCCGAGCCGGACGGATACGTTCGGCCTCGTCATGATCGAAGCGCTCGCCTGCGGCACCCCCGTCGCGGCTTTCCCGGTCGCCGGGCCCATCGATGTGCTCCGCGGCGACGTCGGCAGCATGGACGAGGATCTGGCGCGCGCTATAGGCGACGCGCTCGCCAAGGAGCGGCAGGCCTGCGCGGCCTATGGCAGCGGTTTCAGCTGGGCGAAGAGCGCCGAAGAGTTCGAAGCCGCCCTCGTGCCGTTACGCTAGGATAAGCGAAGGAGGCGCCGTCCGCCCGCTATCGCTTCCAGCATCATGCAGAGAGCCAGCATCAAAAGCGGATAAAGGATCGCGATGAAACCGCCGATCATGTCCCTTGTCCGCATGCTCGCTTCCTTTGCCTTTCGGGCAAAGTACAGCCGCTTCATGTCGGTTTGACGACAAGGGTCGGCACCTCATTCAACGCCGCGCCTTGCTTGGCGCCTGCACAAGCTGAGGATTAGCGAACCTCCAGCCGGTGCCCCGTTTCGAAATCCGCCTGAAGCAGGTTCACGATGGCTTCGGCGACGGCACTGGGTTGCTTGATCGTCGCCGGATCTTCGCCCGGAAAGGCCTTGGCGCGCATCTGCGTGGCGGTGGCGCCGGGATCGAGGATCGCGGCCTTGACCGGCGACAGGTTCCTCACCTCGTCCGCATAGGTCAGGACGAGATTCTCGAGGGCGGCCTTGGAGGCGCCATAGACACCCCAATAAGCGCGCGGCTGTTGCCCGACGCTGGACGTCACCGCGATCAGGCGGCCCGCATCGCTCTTGCGGAGCAGGGGATCGAAACCGGCGATCAGCGCCTGCTGGGCAAGGACGTTGAGGGTCAGCACCTTGTTGAACTCTTTGCCGTCCGCCTGCGCCACCGGGCCGAGGCTGCCGAGCATGGCGGCATTGAGGACGAGGATGTCGAGCTTGCCCCACCGCTCCGCCACCGCGGCGGAGAGGCGGGCGATGCTGTCCTTTTCGACCAGATCGAGCGGCGCGATGGTTGCGCTGCCGCCTGCCTGATAGATGCGGTCCTCCACCTCCTCGAGGCCGGCCGCCGTCCGCGCCGTAAGCACCACATGCGCGCCCTCAGCGGCCAAAGCCTCGGCGGTCGCGGCGCCGATGCCCCGGCTTGCGCCGGTTACGACTGCGGTGCGTCCTGCAAGAAACTGGCTCATATTAATCCTCATCGTCACCATCTGGTCGACCGGCGCGATGCGCGAAAATGGACCCTGAAACAAGTTCAGGGTGACGGCCGGGGCTGATTTATGCGTAGGTTTCGATGCGCTCAGGCGCGGGCGCAGCTTGAGCCTCGCCGAAATCGGTGAGCGTAGTGGGATAATCGCCCGTGAAGCAGGCGTCGCAATAATGCGGGCGTGCGGCGTCGCGGTTCTGGGCTTCGACGGCGCGATAGAGGCCGTCGATGGACAGAAAGGCGAGGCTGTCCGCCTGGATGTAATCGGTCATCCCCTCAATATCCATGCGCGCCGCCAGCAGTTTGCTGCGCTCCGGCGTATCGACGCCGTAGAAGCAGCTGTGCCGGGTGGGCGGGGAGGCGATGCGCATATGCACTTCGTTCGCGCCCGCATCGCGGAGCATCTGGACGATCTTGAGGCTGGTCGTGCCGCGCACGATGGAATCGTCGATGAGGACGATGCGCTTGCCCTTGATGAGCGCGCTGTTCGCATTGTGCTTCAGTTTCACGCCGAGGTGGCGGACCTGATCGCCCGGCTGGATGAAGGTGCGGCCGACATAGTGGGAGCGGATGATGCCGAGTTCGAACGGAATGCCCGATTGCTGGGCATAGCCGATGGCGGCGGGCACACCGGAATCCGGCACCGGCACGACGAAGTCGGCCTCCACCGGATTTTCGATGGCAAGCTCGGCGCCGATCTGCTTGCGCACCGAGTAGACCGACGTGCCGTCCATGATCGAATCCGGGCGGGCGAAATACACATGTTCGAAGATGCAGGGGCGGGGTGCGGCGGGCGCGAAGGGGCGCAGCGACTGCATGCCCTCGCTCGACACCAGGATCAGCTCGCCCGGCTCCACCTGCCGGATGAAGGTCGCGCCGACGACGTCGAGCGCGACGGTTTCGGAGGCGAAGATGGTGGCATCGCCGAGCCGCCCCATGACGAGCGGGCGGATGCCGAGCGGGTCGCGGCAGGCCATCATGCCTTCGGCCGTCATGCAGATGAGCGAATAGGCGCCCTCGACCTGGTTCAGCGCATCGACGAACTTTTCGACGAGGCTCGCCTTG
>DATDNN010000019.1:0-9183 GCA_036518255.1 Allosphingosinicella sp.
GATCACGCAGGCGCGCAAGGTGATCGGCGACGACTATGGCAAGGCCTATGTACCGGATGCCCCTCGCGTGTATCAGACCAAGGCGAAGAACGCGCAGGAAGCCCACGAAGCGATCCGCCCCACCGATTTTTCCAAGGACAAGGCAGGATCGGGCGATCATGCGCGCCTTTACGACCTCATCTGGAAGCGTGCGATGGCGAGCCAGATGGCTTCGGCCAGGCTCGAACGTACGACCGTCGAGATGGAGGACGGCACCGGCCAGACCGCGCTTCGGGCGACGGGGCAGGTCGTGCTCTTCCCGGGCTTCATGGCGCTTTACGAAGAAGGGCGCGACGACGAGCAGGATGAGGAAAGCCGCCGCCTGCCGCGCATGGGCGCGGGCGATCAGCCGCACAAGAAATCGGTTCATGCCGAGCAGCATTTCACCCAGCCGCCGCCCCGCTATTCCGAAGCCAGCCTCGTCAAGAAGATGGAGGAATTGGGGATCGGGCGTCCGTCCACTTACGCCGCGACTCTCCAGACGCTGAAGGATCGCGACTATGTGACGCTGGAGAAGAACCGTTTTTCACCGCAGGAAAGCGGACGGCTGCTGACGGCGTTCCTTGAGCGCTTTTTCGAGCGCTATGTGTCCTACGACTTCACCGCAGGTCTCGAAGAGGAACTGGACGATATTTCCGGCGGCCGGGCCGACTGGCAGAAGGTGCTCGACGCCTTCTGGCGCGATTTCAAGCCGAAGACGGCCGAGATCATGGAGAGCAAGCCGTCGGATATCACCGCCGCGCTCGACCAGTTCCTCGCGCCCTATCTTTTCCCCGAAAAGAGCGATGGCGGCGATCCGCGTCTCTGCCCGGCCTGCGGCGAGGGGCGGTTGGCCCTGCGCGGCGGCAAGTTCGGCGCGTTCATCGCCTGCTCCAATTATCCCGAATGCAAGTTCACCCGCCGCTTCGGCCAGGGGGGCGAGGAAGCCGGGCAGGATACAGGCCCGCAGGTATTGGGCAGCGATCCGGTTAGCGGCGAAGAAATTTCGCTCCGTACCGGCCGCTTCGGTCCCTATGTCCAGCAAGGCGACGGCAAGGAGGCCAAACGCGCCTCCATCCCGCGCGACGTGCCGCAGGCGGAAATCGACCTCGATTGGGCGCTGAAGCTCCTGTCGCTGCCGCGTACGATCGGCGACCACCCGGAAAGCGGCAAGCCGATCACGGCGAGCATCGGTCGCTACGGTCCCTATCTCGCCCATGACGGCAAATATGCGAAGCTGGGTTCGACCGCCGAAGTATTCGAGACCGGCATGAACGCCGCCGTCGTGAAGCTCGCCGAAGCGGCCGCTGGCGGCGGACGCGCGCGAGGCGGATCGCGCGAACCGTTGAAGGTACTGGGCGCGCATCCGCGCACCGAGGCCGAAATCAAGCTGATGGAAGGCCGGTTCGGCCCCTATGTCACCGACGGCACGACCAACGCGACCTTGCCCAAGAGCATTGATCCCCAGGCGCTGACCCTTGAGGAAGCCGCGCAGTTGATCGACGAGCGCGCGGCCAAGGGACCGGCCAAGAAGGGCCGCAAGGGCGCCGCGAAGAAGGCTCCTGCCAAGAAGGCGGCGGCGAAGAAGAAGGCATGACGCCGCGCTTGTGGACGATCCCGCGGGCGGAGGGCGTTGGCACCCTGGCCGGGCTTTGCGCCCTTTTGCTCTGGCCGGTATTCGCGGCCTGGGAAGGTGCCAAGCCGGTCTTTGCCGCCGCATTGGCGCTGACGGCCCTTTGCGGCGTTTCGATCCTGCTGGCGACGCTGGCCGATCTGGCGCGCCGCCGGCGGGGACGCAGTTTGCGCCCGGTCCGGAGCTTCGATGTGGCGGCGGGCCTGCTGCTGGCTGGGCCTGCGCTCCTGGCGCTCGCCGATCTGTTCTAGGAAGGCTTCAAAGCTCCCGAAGCCCATCGGCGATCCGCACGTCCGCGCCATAATGCAGCCCGCACAACTGGGCGGCGCGGCGGGCACGGCGGGCGATCTGATCGGCGGACAGGTTGCTGTCATAATACCAGCCGTCGACCAGCGTGCAGGCATAGCCGCGCGCGAGATGCGTGGCATTGCCGTAAAGCTGTTCCGGCACCTGCGCCACGAAGCGCCGGTTGCGGCTCTGCTCCTCCCCGAACGCTTCCAGGAAGCCCGGAAACAGTTCGGCGAGGCGCTTCAAATAGATGTAATAGGCATCGCCCATGTTGGCGGCGGTGAACCGTTCCTTGCCGATGGCGACGGACCAGTTGCCGCGCCGGCGCTTGGTTCCGGCCCTGGCCCTGGCGCGGCGTGCCTTCTGCGCCTCCTTCTCCCGCTCCGCGGTGACGGTAAGAAGAATGCGGCGCAGGATATCGTTCTCGCTTTCATCGAAGGAGAGCCGATTCTGTTCGATCAGCCGGTGTATGTCGACGTCGATCTCGATCTGCCGCCCGCTCATTTTACCTCTCCCCTCCGCATCCACGCTTTGCGCCCTGCCGCATCACGTCGCGTCGAATGATGACTTACAGGGCTCCCTTATAAGGCACTTATAAGGAAAGGCTTAAGAAGGGCCTACCGAGCCGGGGCACAGCATTTCATGGAGTCGAAGATCGAGGCGCCGGGGGGCTTAGGCAGGTGCGGCGGAAGTCTTCGCCGCTTATACGAGCAAAAGCTGGCTGTCCGATCGCAGCATGTCGACAAGGCCGCTGACCTCTACGCCGGGGGGCAGGTCGGTCGCGGCCATGCACGCGAGTGCGAGTCCGCTTTGGCAGGCCGTTATCTGGACGCCAAGGCCGAGCGCCTCCGTCAGCATCGTGCCAAGGGAGGGCAGGCCGGCTGCGGCATAGCGGGCGTCGTCGGGCGCCGTGACGGGCGGGCGGAGCGGGGCGACCGCATCGGCCTGCAGGAATATGCGGGTAGGGCGATCGAGCGCGGCATTGGCTGTGGCCAGCGAAAGCGCGGCATGGAAGCGCGCGGGCTCCTGCACCGCGACGATGATCGTCAGGCCTTGCTGCATGCCGGACATTCCGGATCCTTTCCGATGCGCGCCATGCGGAAACCCATGGTGAGGCCGTCAAGGCGCAGCAAGCTCCCCCGCCTGTCCTCTCCGAACGGCGCGATGATCCGCAAGGCTTCCAGCGCCGCGAGGCTTCCCACGACGCCCGCCATCGCGCCCAGCACGCCCTGGTCGGCACAGCTCTGATCGGGGAAGCCCGGATCGCTTCCAACGAGGCAGCGATAGCAAGGCTGGCCCGCTTCCCACCCCCGATAAATCCCGATCTGCCCTTCGAACTGGGCGACCGCGGCGGAAACGAGGGGGGTGTGCAGGCCAAGGCTCGCGTCGGACACGATGAGCCGCGTGCCGAAATTGTCGCATCCGTCCAGGATCACGTCCGCGCCTGCAAGGATGCGCTCGGCATTCTCCGCGGTCAGCCGCTCGACGACGGGGATAAGGGCCAGATCCGGGTTCAAGGCTTCGGCGAAGCGGCAGGCGGCTTCGGCCTTCGGCATGCCGATCTTCGACACAGGATAGAGCGTCTGGCGCTGAAGGTTCGAAAGTTCGACCACATCGTCGTCGATCACGCTGATCGTGCCGACACCCGCGCCCGCGAGATATTGCAGCGCGGGGGAGCCGATCCCGCCCGCGCCGATCAGCGCGACATGGGCGCCGAGCAATTTCTTCTGCCCTTCGCCCCCAATCTCGCGCAGCACGATATGGCGTGCGTAGCGATCAAGCTGGGCGTCGGAAAGGTTCATGGCTGCCTAGCGGCCCGTGGAGCCGAAACCGCCTTCGCCCCGCACGGTTTCGTCCAGTGCCTCCACCTCCGCGAAGCGCGCGCGCTGGACGGGCGCGGGGACGAGCTGGGCGATACGCTCGCCGCGGACGATTTCGAAGGGCTCGGCGCCGATATTGGCGAGGATGATCTTCACCTCGCCGCGATAGTCCGCATCGATCGTTCCAGGCGTATTGGGGCAGGTGATGCCGTGCTTCAGCGCCAGGCCGGAGCGGGGGCGGACCTGCACTTCATAGCCTTCCGGAATGGCGATGGCGAAGCCGGTGGCGACCGCATGGCGCGCGCCCGGCTGAAGCGTCAGGCTTTCGGCCGCCACGACGTCCATCCCGGCGGCATGCTCTGTCGCGTAGGCGGGCAGGGGCAGTCCTTCGCCATGGGGCAGGCGCTTCAGGGCAATGCGGATTTCAGGCAAGGGCATCGGCGATCCTTTCGGCGAGGCGGCGGGCGATTTCGGTCTTGGACGCAGCGTCCCAATGTTCGACGCCCTCGCCGGTCACGAGGTAAATTTCGTTGGTGTCGCCGCCCATCACGTCGCCCGATACGTCATTGGCGACGATCCAGTCGCAGCCCTTGCGCTCGCGCTTGGCCTTGGCTTCGGCAAGGACGTTATCGGTTTCCGCCGCGAAGCCGACCAGCAGGGCAGGGCGGTGCATGTTTTGGGCGAGGGTGGCGAGTATGTCCGGATTTTGCGCCCATTCGAGGCGCGGCGGCCCATCGGCCTTCTTGAGCTTGGAAGGTGCGGTTTCGACGCGCCAATCCGCCACCGCGGCCACCAGGATGGCGGCGTCGGCGGGCAGGGCCTGCTCGACGGCGTCCAGCATCTGCCGCGCGGTTTCCACATCGACGCGGGTAACGCTAGGCGGCGCGGCAAGGGCGACCGGACCGGAAACCAGCGTCACGCGGGCGCCCATCGCGGCGAGCGCCCCGGCAATGGCATAACCCTGCTTGCCCGAAGAGCGGTTGGCGATCACCCGCACCGGATCGATCGCTTCATGCGTCGGCCCGGCGGTCACGATCATGTGCTTACCGGCCAATCTTCCACCCGCTCGCCCTGGGCTTGTCGAAGGGCTGCCCTTTGCCTTGCCGCCTGACGGGAAAAGCAGGGCTTCGACGGGCTCAGCCCGAACGGAGAAGTGATCCCTGATTGCCTCCACAATGGCCGCTGGCTCGGGCAGCCGTCCCGGCCCGAACTCACCGCAAGCCATCTCGCCCTCGTCGGGTTCCAGCACCGTCACCCCGTCCGCGCGAAGCCGCGCGACATTGCGCTGCGTCGCGGCGTGCAGCCACATGCGCACGTTCATGGCCGGCACAGCAAGCACCGGCTTGTCGGTGGCCAGCAGGAGCGTGGTGGCGAGATCGTCGGCGATGCCCGCCGCCATCTTGGCCAGAAGATCGGCCGTCGCCGGGCACACGATCACCAGATCCGCCTCGCGGCTCAGCTGAATATGCCCCATCTCCACCTCATCCTTGAGATTCCAGAGCGAGGTGTGGACCTCCTGTTCCGAAAGGGCCGCAAGCGTCATCGGCGTCACGAATTGCTCGCCCGCCTTCGTCAGCACGCAGCGCACGCTGCCGCCTTCCTTGCGGATCAGCCGGATGAGCTCGCACGCCTTATAGGCCGCGATCCCGCCGCCGACGATCAGGAGGATGCGCTTGCCCTGCATGGCTTCACCCTATGAAAAGCATCGCCGCCGCGCCAGCCGCGGCCGCAACGGTGGCAGTGAGCAAGTATCCGCCCAGGCGCGGCGGTTGGACCACTTCGATCTCCCGAAGCGGCGGCGCGGGCGGGGCGGCGCCGGGGGCGGGGTAGTAATAGTCGATCCGCCGCAGCATTTCCGGCAGGCGCCGCAACGTGCGTACCGTGCGGACGATCTCGTCGGCCACCTTGGCTTCGGGGCCAAGCTCGCTCCGCAGCCATTCGCGCACGAACGGCTCGGCCGTTTCCCACATATTGATGTCCGGGTTGAGCGCCGTGGCGACGCCCTCCACCATCACCATCGTCTTCTGAAGGAGCAGCAGGTGGGGCTGCGTCGGCATGTCGAAATCGCGGGTGATGGCGAACAGGCCGTCCAGCATCTGGCCGACGGAGATGTCCTTGACGGGCAGGCCGCGTATCGGTTCGCCCACCGCCCGGAGCGCGGTCGTGAATTCCGCGATATTGTGATGGGGCGGTACATAGCCCGCCTCGAAATGAATTTCGGCCACGCGCCGGTAATTGCCGGTAATGAGGCCGTAGAGGATTTCGGCGAGCCAGACGCGCGCCTGCCGGTCCACGCGGCCCATGATGCCGAAATCGATCGCGCCGATATGGCCGTTGGGCTTGGCGAACAGATTGCCCTGATGGAGATCGGCGTGGAAGAAGCCTTCCGCGATCGCCTGGCGCAGGAAAGCGCGCACGAGGCGGCGGGCCAGCGCTTTCGTGTCGTGGCCCGCGGCGATCAGCGCCTCGCGGTCGGACAGCTTGATGCCGTCCACCCATTCCATGGTCATCACCCGCCGGGCGGTGCGGCTCCAGTCGATGGCGGGCACGTCGAAGCCGGGCTCGGCTTCCATGCCTTCGGCGAGTTCGGAGGCGGAGGCGGCCTCGCGGCGCAGATCGAGCTCGCGCGCCGTCCATTGCCGGAAATGGGCGATGACGAGGCGGGGGCGAAGCCGCGCCGCTTCTCCGCCCATGGCCTCGACCTGGGCCGCCGCCCACTCATAGGTGTCGAGCGCCTTGGCGAATTCCTCTTCGATGCCGGGGCGAAGCACCTTCACCGCAACTTGCCGCCCGTCGCGCGTCACTGCCCGGTGGACCTGCGCGATGGACGCCGCGCCGACCGCCACCGGATCGAACTCCGCATAGAGTTCCTCCAGCGGCCTTTCGAGCGACGCTTCGATGATCGCCCGTATCTGCTCGAACGGCGCGGGCGGCAGCGCATCCTGCAGGCGCAAGAGATCGCGGGCCGCTTCCTCCCCGACCAGGTCGGGCCGTGTGGCGAGCGCCTGGCCGAGCTTGATCGCGGCGGGGCCAATATCCTGGAAGGCGACCGCATATTCCGGCTGCTTCGGCACACGGGCGCCAAACCGCGCGATGCGGGCGAGGCGGCGAACCGGCGCGGGTGTGTTGGGATCCCGCTCGATGCCGCGAAGCGCGCCGTGACGCGCCAGCACCCGGCCCCATTTCAGGAGCCGCCAGATATGAACGGCCCGCGCAGTCATGCCTCAGGCACCTCGCCCAAAGCACCGTTCGTCTCGAGCGCAGTCGAGAGGCGCAACCCGATGAGTCGCATTTCCGCGTCTCGACTTCGCTCGACGCGAACGGAGATGGAAGGCGGCATCAGATCTTCCAGCCGCTGTGGATGGCGACGAGGCCGCCCAGAATCGGTTCCACCCGCGTCTGCGCGAAGCCGGCCTTTTCGATCATGCCCTTGAAGGTCGGCATGTCGGGGAAGCGGCGGATCGATTCGACGAGATAGCGATAGCTTTCCTCGTCATGGGCGACGAGCTTGCCGATTTTCGGCACCACATCGTGGGAATAGCGGTCGTAGACCGTCTTGAAGCCCGGCCAGGTAACGGTCGAGAATTCCAGGCAGAAAAAGCGCCCGCCGAGCTTCAGCACGCGATGCGCTTCCCTCAGGGCCTTGTCGATATGGGTGACGTTCCGGATGCCGAAGGCGATCGTGTAGGCGTCGAATGCGCTGGAGCCGAAAGACAGATCCTCGGCATTTTCCTCGGACCATAAGAGGCCCGCGATGCCGCGCTTCTGGGCGCGCTCCATGCCCACCTTCAGCATTTCGGGGTTGATGTCGGCGACGGTCACCTTCGCACCCTTCGCCGCCATGCGGAAGGCGATGTCGCCCGTGCCGCCCGCCATGTCGAGGATCGATTCGCCCGGACGCGGCTTCACGCGGCGCACGAACTGGTCCTTCCACAGGCGGTGCATGCCGCCCGACATGAAATCGTTCATCAGGTCGTAGCGCGAAGCCACGCTGCGGAACACATCGCCCACCCGCCGGGTCTTTTCCTGCGGATCGACATCCTCATAGCCGAACGAAACCTTTTCCATGGCCAGTGCCTCTAGCAGGGGAATTGGATGCTGTGCAGTGCCCCTATTCACGGGTAGGGAATCAGTCATGCCCGAACTCCCCGAAGTCGAAACCACCGTCGCCGGACTTGTTCCCGTGCTGGACGGCCGCCGCATCGCCCGGATCGAAACGCGCCGGCCGGATCTTCGCAAGCCTTTCCCCGAAGGCCTGCGCCAGCGCCTGACCGGCGCCCGCGTCACCGGCCTTGGCCGCCGCGCGAAATACGGTCTCATCGATACCGATCGGGGCGACACGATGATCTTTCACCTCGGCATGTCGGGGCGCTGGCGCATCGATCCGGGCGCATTGGGGGCGCACGATCATTTGCTGCTCGAAACGGAGGAGGGACGGGTGCTTGCCCTCAACGATCCGCGCCGCTTCGGCTTCGTCGATCTCTGGCCGACGGACCGCCTCGACCAATATGACGCTTTCTCGCGCATGGGGCCGGAACCGCTAGGGTCCGGCTTTACGGCCGCCTATCTCAAGGGGCGGCTCGCGGGCCGCGCCGCGCCCATCAAGGCGATGCTGCTCGATCAGTCGGTCGTGGCGGGGCTCGGCAACATCTATGTCTGCGAGGCGCTGCACCTCTCCGGCATCGACCCCGCAAAGCCTGCCGGGCAGGTTCCGGATGCGGCGCTTTCGCGGCTCGTCGATGCGGTGAAAGCCGTGCTTCTCGCCGCCATCGAAGCCGGGGGCTCTTCCCTGCGCGACTATGCGCGCCCGAGCGGTGAGCTCGGCTACTTCTCCAAGGAATGGCGGGTTTATGGCAGGGAAGGGGAGGCGTGCGGGTGCGGCGCGCCCATCATGCGAAGGGTCGATAGCGGCCGTTCCACCTTTTACTGCGGAAAATGCCAGCGCTGACGGTTGACCGCCCGCGCCGTTCCGCGTAGAGGGCGCCCCTGATCCGGTGCGGGGCGATTCCGCGCCTTTTTCATTTTAGACCGATACGAGGCAGTCGAAATGGCGAACACGCCGCAAGCTAAGAAACGCATCCGCCGCAACAATCGCCGCGCGGAAATCAACGGCGCGCGCGTCAGCCGCATCCGCACCTTCGTGAAGCAGGTCGAAACCGCGATCGCTTCGGGCGACAAGGCGAAGGCCCAGGACGCCATCCAGAAGGTGCAGCCGGAACTGGCGCGCGGCGTTGCCAAGGGCGTGGTTCACAAGAACACCGCCGCCCGCAAGATGTCGCGCCTGGTGAAGCGGGTCGCTGCACTCGCCTGATCGAACGTTCCATTTTTGGACTGAAAAGCCCGTCCGGTTTCCGGCGGGCTTTTTCGTATCGGCGCCGAAACCGTCAACCCACGGATTTCCCGCGATTCGCGTGGTTTTCATTT
>DATDNN010000020.1:0-3553 GCA_036518255.1 Allosphingosinicella sp.
CGGCAAGTCGACCGTCGGGCGGCGGCTGGCGCGGCGGCTTGGCATGCCCTTCGCCGACTCGGATGATGAGATCGAAACGGCCGCGCGGCGCAGCATCGCCGATATCTTCGAAACCTATGGCGAAGAGAGCTTCCGGGATGGCGAGCGGCGGGTGATCGCTCGCCTGATCGAAGGCAAACCCAAGGTGATCGCGACCGGGGGCGGTGCGTTCATGAACGAACGCACACGAGCCCTGATCCTCGAACGCTGCATCGCCGTGTGGCTGGATGCCGATGTCGAGGTGCTGGCCGAACGCGTATCGCGCCGGGGCCATCGCCCGCTTCTCAAGGGCAAGGAAGCCCTCCCCTTCCTTCGCGACCTCGCGGCGCTACGTAACCCCGTTTATGCCGAAGCGCATATTCATGTGCGCAGTCAGCAGATGCCGCACGACCGCGCCGTGCAGCAGATCGTGAAGGCACTCACCGCCCACAGGGACGCCGCATGAAAGAGGTGACGGTCGCGCTCGGCCAAAGAAGCTATCCCATTCGCATCGCACAAGGCCTCGTCGAACGGGCCGGGGCGCTGCTGAGGCCATATTCCGCACGCGGGCAAATAGCGGTGGTGAGCGAGGAAACGGTGTGGCGCCTTTGGGGAGAAACGCTCACCGCCTCGCTCGGCCGGGCTGGAATTACCGCATTGCCGGTGGTCGTTCCGTCCGGCGAAGCGACCAAGAATTGGGCGGTGCTGGGCGAGGTGATCGAACGGCTGCTGGACATCGGCGTCGAGCGGTCGGACCATATCCTCGCCTTTGGAGGCGGCATGGTCGGCGACCTTGCGGGCCTTGCCGCCGCGCTCGTGAAGCGGGGCTGCGGTTTCGTGCAGATGCCGACGACCCTGCTGGCGCAGGTGGATTCCTCGGTTGGCGGCAAGACGGCGGTGAATATGGGCGGGGGCAAGAATATGGCGGGCGCCTTCCGCCAGCCTTCCCTCGTGCTGATCGACCCGGCCCTGCTCGACAGCCTGCCGCAGCGGGAACTGGTCGCCGGTTATGCGGAGGTCGTGAAATACGGCCTCATCGGCGACGCCGACTTCTTCCACTGGTGCGAATATAACGGCGCGGCTTTGCTGGCCGGCGACATGGAAGCGCGGCTGCATGCGATTGAGGCATCGGTGCGGGCCAAGGCGGCGATCGTCGCAGAGGACGAGCACGAACGATCGGGCCGGCGCGCGCTCCTCAATTTCGGACACAGCTTCGCCCACGCGCTGGAGGCTGAGGCGGGCTATTCCGGCGCGCTGCTCCACGGCGAGGCGGTGGCGGCGGGGATGAGCCTTGCCATGCGGCTGTCGGTTGCCGAAGGCCTGTGCCCCGACGAGGACGCGATGCGCGTGGCCGGGCATTTGCGGGTGATGGGCCTTCCCACCACCATTCCGGCGCAGAATCCCGAACGGCTCCTCTCCCACATGCGCGGCGACAAGAAGAATGAAGGCGGGCGGATCGCCCTCATCCTGTCGCGCGGGATCGGCAAGGCGTTCCGGACGAACGCGGTGCCGGAGGAAAGGCTGCTCGCCTTCCTGCGGAGCGAATGCGCGTCTGCCTAGCCGATCTCAACCATCCGCCAGCGGCGTCGCAGGCGTGAACATAGTTTCCTTCAAGGCATGGAGATCGCCGGATTTCGACTGGCGCTCCAGCCGTTCGGCGTCGCGGTCCCGATATTCCTTTTCCACCCGCGCCACTTCTTCTTCGTCGAGGCCGAAGCCGAGCAGCGCCTGCCGTCCCATCAGCACCGCGGATTCGAATACCTCCCGGTAGGTTCCGGCAAGGTCGACGCCGTCGAGGTTCATGACATGGACGCGGTCGAAGGCGCGGACGTGAACGGCGACATGCGGAAAGGCCTCCAGGATCGGCTCCAGCCGCTTGGAGTCCAGATGCTTGCCGTCGATGCAGAAGAACAGGGCCTGCGCCTCCGAAGCTCCCGCCTGCCGGAGCAGGTCGAGCCGGGTACCGTCGCCATAATAGACTTTCTGGCCGAAGCTCCCGGCAATTTCGATCTGGCTCGGCTTCCGGTCGATGAGGGTGACACTGATATTCTTCGCCATCATCATCTGCGCGACCGTCTGACCGAAGCGGCCGTAGCCGATGACGATGGCCCGGGTCGTCGGCGAGGATTCCGGGCCTTCGAGCCCGTCCGGCTCCGGCTTCGGCGCACGCTTTTCGAGCCATTTGTTGAACATCATCAGGAACGGCGTGGCCGCCATGGAAATGGTGACGATGGCGGAGAAGAGGCTCGCCGCCTCGGGCGCGATGAGGAGGGCGCGCTGCGCCTCGCCGAAGAGGACGAAGCCGAATTCGCCGCCCTGGCTGAGCAGCAGGCCGAGCCGCACCGCCTTGCGGTTCTCGACCCCGAAGGCGCGGGCGATGCCGAAGAGGATGACGGTCTTCACCGCGATCAGCGCGACTGCCATGCCGATGACGAACAAAGGCCGCTCCGCCACCGCGCCAAGGTCCAGCATCATGCCGACCGCGACGAAGAACAGGCCGAGGAGGATCGAACGGAACGGCTCGATATCCGCCTCAAGCTCGTGCCGGTAAGGCGAGTCCGCGAGCATCACGCCAGCAACGAAGGCCCCGAGCGCGGTCGAAAGATGCAGCGCCTCCATGACCGCGGCACTCGCCAGCACGACGAAGAGCCCGGCGACGATGAACAATTCCCGCTCACTGATCCGTCCGACGAGGCGGAAGAGCGGGTTGATGACGAAGCGCCCGGCCAGCACCAGCCCGCCGATAGCGAGCAAAGTGTAGACCGCGAGCAGCCAGCCCGGCGGCGCGGCGGGATCGGGCGCGGCGCGGGATAGGGCGGCGATGATCGTGATGAGGGGCACGATGGAGAGATCCTGAAAAAGCAGGATCGAGAAGGCGCGCTCGCCCGTCGGCGTGTTGATGTCGTCCGGCCGGAGGCTCGGCAACACCTGCGCGGTGGAAGACAGAGCGAGCGGCAGGCCGATGGCGATGGCCGCGGCGGGAGAGAAGCCGCCGGCGAAGGCCACGAGAATGGCGATGGCGATCCCGCTCAGCACAACCTGAAGCGTGCCGAGGCCGAATATGTCGCGCTTCAGGCGCCATAGGCGGCTCGGATTGAGTTCGAGGCCGACGAGGAAAAGGAGGAGCACGATGCCGAGATCGGCGACGTGCAGCATCTCCTCCGGATCGGCGATGAGGCGAAGGCCGTGGGGCCCGACCAGCGCCCCCGCGACGAGATAACCGAGCACCGCGCCGAGACCGAAGCGCCGGAACAAGGCGACGAAGAACAAGGCGGCGCCAAGCATGATGACGCCGTCGCGCATGACCATGACGGTCGCGGCCGCGCTGTCGCCGTCCATCAGTCCTGCGCCCGCATCGCGGCTTCCGCCGCCGCTTCGAAAGGAAGGAGAATGGACGGGTGACGGGCGGTGTAGGGCCGCGCCTCCCGGAGAATGTCGAGGCCCGGCCAGTCGCCGGGATCGTCGCGCCGCCCGGCAAGATAATCGGTGAGCGCGGCGCGGGCGGCATCGATTTCGGCGGCGGTGCGGCCGACCG
>DATDNN010000021.1:0-2706 GCA_036518255.1 Allosphingosinicella sp.
CGCTGCACCGGCGGGCTCATCTGCCCCGCGCAGCGCGTCGAACGGCTGCGGCATTTCGTCAGCCGCCATGCCCTCGACATTGAGGGGCTGGGCCTCGTCCATATCGAAAGCTTCTTCAAGGACGGCCTGCTGCAATCGCCCGCCGACATCTTCCGCCTGCACGAGAAGCGCGACCTGCTGCTCAATCGCGAGCGCTGGGCCGAAACGTCGGTCGACAACCTCCTCGCTGCCATCGACGCCCGGCGCGCGCCGCCGCTCGACCGTTTCCTCTTCGCCCTGGGCATCCGCCATGTCGGCGAGGTGACGGCGCGCGATCTGGCGCGGCGCTACCGCTCGCTGGCAGGTTTCCGGGAAATGATCGGCAAGGCGCTGGCGCTGCGCAAGGACACCCTGCCGACACCCGCCGAGCCGGAGCGCAAGTTCGTCCAGCGCCGCGACAAGGCGGTGGTGGCGGCGGTCGACACCCCCAATATCGGGCCGGAAGTTGCCAACGCCCTGCTCGATTTCTTCGACGAGCCGCATAATGTGGAAGTGCTGGGCGATATCCTCGCGGCAGGCGTCGCGGTGCAGGACGTCATTCACGAAACCCGCGAGTCCGAAGTCAGCGGCAAGACGGTGGTGTTCACGGGAAGCCTTGAAACCATGTCGCGCGACGAAGCCAAGGCGCAGGCGGAAGCCCTGGGGGCCAAGGCGGCGGGCTCTGTATCGGCAAAAACCGATCTGGTGGTGGCCGGCCCCGGCGCGGGCTCGAAGCTCAAGAAAGCCGAGGAACTGGGGATCAGGGTGATCAGCGAGGCCGAGTGGCAGGCGATTGTGGCGGGGGCGGCCTGACGACCGCGTCACCCCGGCGGAAGCCGGGGTCTCATGACGAGAAAGCGCCTTATCCGCCCTGAGATCCCGGCTTCCGCCGGGATGACGGGTTTCACTGCCAGCCCAATGCCTTCCGCTTGCGCATGGCGAGGATCGTCCAGTCGCCGCGCACGATTTCGAACGCGCCCATCATGCCCTGGCGGCGATAGGCGGTGGCGACCGCCTCGGCCTGCGTGTTGAGCAAGCCTGCGAGGATCAGGCGCCCGCCCGGCGCGATCGCCTCCACGACCGAGGGCGCGAGCTCGATCAGCGGCCCGGCAAGAATGTTGGCGACGATCAGGTCATAGGGCGCGCGGGCGGCGAGGCGGCCATGCTCCATGCCCGGCGCGGCGATCAGTTCGACTTCGCCTTTGCCGGTGCCGAGCGGAATGGCGTTGATCTCCGCATTCTCCTCCGAAACCTCGATGGAGACGGGATCGATATCGGAGGCGGCGACCTTCGCCTCCGGCCACAATTTCAGTCCAGCGAAGGCAAGGAGGCCGGTGCCGGTGCCGAGATCGAGGATATTGCCGAACCGGATGGCCTGTTCCTTCAAGCGGTCCATGGCCATCAGGCAACCCGTGGTCGTCTCATGCTGGCCGGTGCCGAAGGCCCGCCCGGCTTCGATTTCGAGCGCGATGGCGTCGGCGGGGGCTTCCCCCCGGTGCGCGGGGGTGTGGACGAAGAAACGGCCGGCGCGGATCGGCTCCAGCCCCTGCTGGCTCATCGTCACCCAATCCTCGTCGGGAAGCTGTTCGACAACCGGCTCGGCCCCCGCCGCGCTCGGCGCGAGCGTCCGGAACAGGGCGAGCAATTCCGCCGTGGGCTCGCTATCGAAATAGCCGTCGAGCCGCCATTCGTCGGGCCTCGTCTCATCGGGCTCGCTCGCCATGATGACCGGCGGCATATCCATTGCCGCGAACGGCGTTTCCTCCCGCTCCACCGCCTCGGCTTCCGCCTTGGTGCAGGGGAGCGTGACCTTCCAGCTGCTCACGATTTTGTGCTCCTGCGAAAGCAGGAGCCCAGTGGCACCGCCCTGCGAAACTGGGCTCCTGCTTTCGCAGGAGCACGAGGGAGATCACCGCACATAGCTTGCTCCATTGACGTCGATCGCCGCGCCGGTCGCGGATGCGGGCGCGTCGAGGGCGAGCCAGCGGACGGTTTCCGCGACTTCCTCCGGCCCGGCGACACGGCCGAGGGGAATGTCGGCAAGCAGCTTCGCACCGCCCCGGCTTTCGAGATAATCTTCGGCCATCCCCGTCATGGTGAAGCCCGGGCAGACGGCAAAGGCGAGGATATTTTCCGCCGCATAGCCGCGCGCGATCGACTTGGTCATGCCGATCATTCCGGCCTTGGACGCCGCATAATGCCAGTGCTTCGGGCTGTCCCCGCGATAGGCGGCGCGGCTCGCCACGTTGACGATGCGCCCGCCGCCCCGTTCGCGAAAATGCAGTACGGCGAGGCGGCAAAGCTCGGCGGACGCGGTGAGGTTGATCCGCATGGTGCGCTCCCACCCGTCGAGCCAGGCGTCATGCCCGTCCTCGATGGGTGAGGCTTCGAAGATGCCCGCATTGTTGACGAGGACATCGATGTGGCCGAGCCGCTCCAGCGCCTGCGCCCACAAGGCTTCGGCCGCGCCGGGTTTGGAAAGGTCGGCGGCAATGCGGTTTTCGCCCGCGCTGCTCGCATGGCCCAGGGCGTTCTGCCCCTGAAGCGCGGCCATGATCGCCGCGCCGATGCCCCGGCTGGTGCCGGTGACGAGGATATTCTTGCTCATGGGTGGAGCGATAGGGCGGGCGCAGCTTAACGGAAACCCGAAATCTTTTCATTTCCACCGTTCGGCCTGAGCTTGTCGAA
>DATDNN010000022.1:0-5512 GCA_036518255.1 Allosphingosinicella sp.
AGCCCTCGACCGCGGCCTGCCAGCGGCCAGGCACGAGCTCCCGCTTCATGCCGCCGAGCATGAACACCCACAGCACGACCACCGTCAGCACCATGAATAGCGCCGAATTGGTGAAAGCGATCTGCTGTCCGCCAAGATTGAACCCGTCCCAGATGCTTTGCACCTGGAACTGATGCATCGGGTCGATCCTGCCTGATTCGGCCGCCACCTTGTTCTTCCCCATTGCGAGCCGGGACTGGCCCGGCGGATAAAGCGAAGCGCCCGAAGATCAGTCCGGACGCCGACTTGAATTCCGTATGATATTCCTGAACGCCACCCCTATTCCAAGGAACAGGAAGACGAGCAGGAGCCAGGGCGTCGTGCCGAACCACTGGTCGAAGGCCCAGCCGATCACGGCGCCGCCAACAAGACCGCCGATGAGATCGGCCAGCACGCGGTTGCCCTTCTGGTAATCATCGTCACCGGGCTTGCGCGCCGAGCCGGTCCTCTCCGCCTCCTCGGCCTGCACTTGGCGAAGCCGCTCGTCGAGCGATTTCAGCCGCGCATCCTCCGGAAGCTTCTGGTCCCGCCCGGATTCGTCTTCCGCCATGTCATTCTCCCCAGGTGCGGCGCCGGGCCTAAAAAGGCAGGGCGACGAGGGCGTGAAACATGCCGGCGAACGAACCCGCCAAGGCGCCGCCCCTTTAGGAAGAGGGCGCCCCCAAGTCAACAGCACCCGGCGCGTCGAGGCCGTGGACGAGGCCCCTCAGGCGGCGTAAACAGGGCGCATGCGTATGAAACCCGCTTTGCTCCCGATTTTGCTCCTCGCCGCTTGCGGCGCGAAAACCGACGCCAATGAATCCGCCGCCGCCCCGCGTGCGGGAAAGGTGCAGGCAAGCGCCGCCGCCGCGAAGCCCGCCTCAGCGGCCAAGGCCGTTTTGGTCGAGAAAAAGACGCCGCTTTACACATTCACCTATGGCTGGCCCGCTTTGGCCGCCGCCATACCGGCCCTCGACGCGCAGCTGCGCAAGGACATGACGGAGGTGGAAACCTCCACGCGCGAAACCGCCACGGAAGACCGGAAGGCTGCCAAGGAAGGCGGCTACCCCTTCAACGGTCACTCCTATAATAAGGTGTGGAAATCGCTTGGAAACAGCCCCCGCCTCCTTAGCCTCTACGCAAAGAACGAGGTCTATTCGGGGGGTGCGCACGGCAACTCCTTCTACAACACGATCCTTTGGGACAAGACGGCAAACCAGGCCGTCGCGCTGTTCGATCTGTTCGCGAACAAGGGCCGCGCCAGCGCACTGATCGGCGCCCGCTACTGCCCCAATCTCGACGAGGAACGCGCCAAGCGCCGTGGCGAGACGCTGCCGCTCGAGGGCAAGGGCTGGCTCGTCGAATGTCCCACCCTTGAAAATTTCGAGATCGCGCCCGTGGACGCCGATGGCAACGGCCGCTTCGAGCGCCTGCGCATCCTCGTCCCCCCTTATGAAGCAGGTTCCTATGCGGAAGGAAGTTACGAGGTCGATGTAACGATGAGCGTGGCGCTAAAGGCGCTGCTGAAGCCGGAATATCGCTCGGCTTTCTGAACAGCGTTCGTCAGGAAGGGCGCGTTCGGACCTGATCCCGCCCGGCAGGATCAACCGCAATAAGTGGGCCGGGGGACCGGCGTATTGCCGTCGCGCTGGCGCCAGACGCCGTCGGTCAGCATATAATATTGGCCCGGCTGGATTTTCGTGGCGAAGATCTGGCAGGCGGTGGTGGCGCCCACTTCCTCGATCTTGGCGCCGCGCTTGGCAGCAAGATCGGTGTAAAAAGCGCGCCGTTTGATATTGATCGCATCGACTTCGGCTCGGAGCGAGGCTGAAGCGTCGCCGACAACACCCAGATAGCCGTCATAACGTTCGCCCACCTGACCGGTGGAGCGCAGCTGCGCCGATGCATCCTGGAACATGGCCTGAGCCATTCCCGCGCCGCCGCCTGCGACGGCAATCGCGATGCCAAGGCCAAGAACCCATTTCATTCGGCGCGTCATGGAATCAGAATACCCCCGGATTATTCTCGATCAGCTTGTTTACGTCTTCCTGCAGGCGGACGACAACCTCTTGCCGGATATTGATGTTGAGATTGATCTCTATGGGCTTTTCGGGTGCGCTGAGTTGTACGCAGCCGCTAAGCGCGGCGGGTATGGCGAACACTGCCAGACCCTTGGCGCCGAACCTCCCACCGAGGCCATCTCTCCTCATAATCGCGGTCTTCATTGCACGGTCTCGCTTTCTTTATGCTGAACGTCGGTTTTGGTGGGCACGACCTGCAATTGCTCCGGCAGCACCGGCTGGATGAGGTCGCTCGGGTCGTCGAAGGAGCGCGCCGTCGCGATGAGCGAGCGGAACGGGCCCCGGATATTGATATTGAAATCGATCGGTATCTTGCTGAACTGGGCGAGGACCATGCCGACGATGCCGTTGGACGGCGATGCGGCGCGGCTGATGCTGTCGAGTTCGATGCGGGACGTGAATTCGCCCGCGAGCGAGCCGTCGAGCTGGATGACGAGCTTCGAATAGCGCAGCGATTTCAGGGCATTGAAGGCGATGATGCCCCAGGTGCCGAGATCCTTGTCGCTGAGCTCACCCACATAGGACAAGGTGCCGCCGCCCGGCCGCGCCTCCAGCCGCCCGCCGACGATCCGGCCGCCGGACTGGTCGAACACCATCGGCAGCACGCCATCCATCGTGCCCGTGGCGGAGATATTGGAAAATTCCATCTGCTGGATGAATGTGGCGGCATCCATACCCTCGATGCGGAAGGTGAGGCGCTTCTCGCTCGGCTGGCTGAAATCGAGGATCGTTTCCTGGAGAATCAGCTGGCCGCCCGCGAACGGCCAGCGCCCCTCCTCCACCTTGACGCGCAGATCGGGCAGCACCTGATAGCGGATACGGCCGTCGAACACGTCGATGCCCGCCTGGATGCGCTCGACCGTGGCAAGTTGGGAGGGCGCGGTTACGAGGCCGAGGAGGTCGGTGAAGCGCATCGTGGTGTTGAGCCCGGTGACCGGGCCGAAGCTGGCGGCAAGGTCCATATCATTGAGCGAAAAGGTGCCCGTGCTGGTCGTCCCCTCCGGGCTCCAGCCGATATCGCCCCTGCCCTTCAGCGTGCCGTCGACCAGCGCGACGACGCCCAGGGTGAGGCGGGTCAGATCCTCAGGCTGATAGCCGTTCAAGGCAAAGCGGATGCCGGGCACGTCGAGCGCCGCATTGCCCCGGCCCGTGCCAAGATCGTGATGGATCGCGGCATTGGTGATGAGGACGCCCGCCTCCGGATCCTTGAGCGGCGCGGCGGCGTCGATCCGGTCGCCCTCCAGCGTCAGGCGGAAATCGTCGCTGACCAGCGGATAGAAACGCGGTTCCGGATCGGCGTCGGCGACGGTAAGGCCGCCGGACAGGCTGAGCCGCCCGTTCCTGACGCCCCAGTCGCCATGCCCCTTGCTGATGAGCAGGGGCACGTTGGCGATCTGCCCGGCGGCGCCGGTGAAGGTTCCGGTCACCCCGCCGTCCGTAAATCGCCCCTCGAGGGTGGCTAGCGCGAGCCGGTTCACCGCGCCCTCGCGCCCAAGCCTTATGAGAAAATCCGACCCCGAAAACCGGGCCCGGTCGAGATCGAAACGGAGGTTTGCGGCGGCAAGGTCGAGCGGCGAGCCGCCTAGCGTGCCAAGGAGGCGCGGCCGGCGGAGCGTCGCCCCGCCCTGCAAGGGGCCGCCCGGCGTCTTCCACACCAGCGCGCGCCCGGTGGGGCAGAGCGGCAAATGCGTGCGGCCGAGGCGAAGGCCGGATACGTCCAGCGCGCGGAAGCTCGCCATCACGCAACCTTCGCCGATGGAAAGCCCGCCACCGCCGAGGCGCCCGACGACGGGCAGGGTGAGACCCTCCACCCGGCCGCCCTGAAAAGGACCGTCCATCGAAACCATCGTCTGGATGCGGGTGAGGCCGTCAGCCGTCCGGTTGAACGCGATCTCGCCCAGCGCAAGGCGCGCATCTCCCGCCCGCATCGGCGCCACCCGCGCCCTGCCGCTGACCGGCGCGCCCGCGCGCGATTGATCGATGCTCAGGCGGGCGGTTGGGAAGCCGCCGCCGAACAGGGCGAATTCGCCGTCCATCCGCACCGCGCCCTGCGGCCAGTAATAAGTGATGCCGTCGCCGCCCGCGAGGCCGAGATGGGCGCCGCTCCGGCTCTCCGCATCCATCGTGTCGAACCGCACCGCGCCGCCGCCTGGGCCATTCACCAGCCGCACCGTGGCGCGCGCGTCGAAATCCTGTCCGGCGCGGCGGATCGCGGCGGCCAGCGCCTTGCCGATCGGCTCAACGGGCGTTCCGGCGGCCGATGACAAGGCCTCCGCTACCGGCGCCAGCAGGCCGGGCGCGGCGGCGATCTGCCGCGCGCCGCCCTCGCCGACCAGGGACAAACGGCCTTCCGTCATTGAGAAGACGTATCTGCCGCCAAGCGCCATGCGCTGCCCCTGAAAATCGGCGACGCGCACAACCTGCGAAGCCAGATCGAGCGCACCTCGCGTCAGTCTGGCCTTGCCGTCGAAGCTGATCTTGCCTCGGACGCCCGTCAGCGCGTTGACACCAGACCGGACGCGGCTCGCCTCGACAAGGGCGCTTCCCCGCCATGCGTTCACCGTCTCGGGAAAATTGGCGTCGAAGGTCAGCAGCGGATCGGCGACCTCCAGCGCCTGTCCGCAGCTGAAGAGGCTCGCCTTCAGCGGCCCCTTTACAGCCGGCCGGCGATTATGGACGGCGAGATCGAAATAGCTGGCCGGAGCGACGACGGCGCAAGTTCCGAAATCAACCCGTCGCGACAGCGCCGCGACCTTGCCCCGAAACCCGTCCGCCAGATTTCCGCGTCCCTCCACAGCCAGGCCGAACCGTCCGGCTGGAGTAACGAGCGCCATGCTCATGTCGGCGACGTCGACATTGAGGCTGGGCAGCGCGAAAGGCGCTCCGCTCGGCGGCGGCATCAGCTTGTCGATCTCGCCGAGACGCAGCTTGCCCTTTTCGATCCGTCCCTTGAGGCGCACGCCGCGCGCCGTGATATATTCGATGTCCGGATTGAGGAGGCTGACGAGCGGCAGCTTCACCTCGACGAAGCGCGCGGTGAGATCGGGATTGGCGGGATCGCCCACCACCAGATTTTCAAGCTGCTGAGTGCGGAAGCTGATCCGGCGGAGCGTATAACTGGCGCGCACGCCGCGCTTCGCCAGTTCGCGGTCGATGAAGCCCGTGGCGATATCGACGCGCTGGCTCCAAACGATGAGGAGCATGACGAGAATCGCGACGACGGACAGGGCCGCTATGGCCCGTCCGCTGAGGCGCCGTCTGCTCGTCACTCCGCTCGTTTCGTCCACTGGCGCCCGTATTTTTGCGATAAGGTCGAACCCGGTCCCGTGCGGGACCATCCCATAACCTCCCGCATCGGCCGCCGTTCCGCAACCGTCACTTTTCATGCGCGGCGTTGCGGAATGCGATTCATC
>DATDNN010000023.1:0-4394 GCA_036518255.1 Allosphingosinicella sp.
TGCAGGCCTGGCAGGACGAGGAACGCAGCCGCGCCCTGTTCGAGCGCGAGGATCAGGGCAGCGAAGGCCCGCATGCTTTGGGCCGGAGCTTTTCCGGCACTTACTAGTTCTGATCGATGAGGCCGCCCCGTTCACGAGCCGGGGCGGCTCGAAGGGCCCGACCGGCGTTTCCAACGCGCCGGCCGGGCTTTTTCCTTGCGCGGCGCGCGATCAGGTTGCAGCGTGAAACGCAAAAGGAGAAGGGTATGACTGGTAACCTCGCTTGGCATCTCGTATCGCGGCCGCAGGGCCTGCCGACCATGGACAATTTCGAGCTGAAGCCCGTCGACCTGCCGCCGCTCGGCGAAGGCATGGTGCGCGTGGAAAATCGCTGGCTGTCGGTCGATCCCTATATGCGCGGGCGCATGAACGACGTGAAAAGCTACGTCCCGCCCTTCGCGCTCGGCGAGCCTTTGCAGGGCGGCGCGGTGGGTGTCGTCGTCGAATCCCGTTCGCCGGATCTCGCCGTGGGCGACAAGGTCCAGCACATGCTCGGCTGGCGCGAGCAGGCCGTCGGTCCCGCCCAGCTCTTCACCAAATTGCCGAGCCTTGGCGTCGCCGACGAACAATGGCTCGGCAATCTGGGGCTGACCGGCGGCACCGCCTATTTCGGCCTCCTACGCGTGGCCGAGGCGAAGCCCGGCGACACCGTTTTCGTCTCCGCCGCCGCGGGCGCGGTGGGCTCGGCCGTCGTGCAGATCGCGAAAGCCAAGGGTATGAAGGTAATCGGATCGGCGGGCGGCGCGGAAAAGTGCGCGTTCGTGAAGGAACTCGGCGCCGATGCGGTCGTCGATTACAAGGCCGAGCCAATCGTGAAGGGCCTGATGCAAGCGGCGCCTGACGGCATCGACGTCTATTTCGACAATGTCGGTTCCGACCATCTCGACGCCGCCCTCGCCTGCGCCCGTCAGCATGCCCGTTTCGCCATCTGCGGCATGATCGACGCCTATAACAAAGGCGAGCCGCAGGCCTTCCGCTACATCATGCGCATCATCGCCGCCCGCGTCCAGCTGCGGGGCTTTATCTGGACGGATTATATGAGCGAGATCCAGGATTTCTATCGCGACATGGGCGGCTGGATCGCGGAAGGAAAAGTGCGCTCGCGCGAGACCGTGCGTGAGGGGATCGAGGCGACGCCTCAGGCCTTTCTCGACCTGTTCAGCGGCGGCAACATGGGCAAGATGCTGGTCCGGCTCTAAGGTCCGCACTCGATGACGGAGCGGACCCTAATGCTGGACTCCCGCGACCATTCATCTACGATCGGGCCCGAGCCAGCACGGGAGGCGCGCATGCGGCATGTGGCGGTGATCGGTTCGGGTCCGGCGGGCTATTATAGCGCCGAAGGCCTCCAGAAGGCGTTCGGCGACGAGGTGCGGGTGGACGTGATCGACCGCCTTCCCGTCCCCTATGGCCTCATCCGCTTCGGCGTCGCGCCAGACCATCAATCAATCAAGGCGGTGTCGAAGCGCTACGAGAAGGTCGCGCTTACCGACACTGTACGTTTCGTCGGCAATGTTAGCGTCGGGCGCGACGTTTCCATCGCCGAATTGCTGGACCTTTACGACGCCGTCATCCTCGCCACCGGCGCCCCGGCCGACCGGCCGCTCGACATTCCGGGAAGCGATCTTCCCGGCGTGATCGGATCGGCGGCGTTCGTCGGCTGGTATAACGGCCATCCCGATTTCGCCGATCTCGCGCCGCCCTTGGACGGCTCCGATGCGGTGGTGATCGGCAACGGCAATGTCGCGCTCGACGTCGCCCGCATCCTCTCCAAGACGGAACGGGAGTTCGAAGGCTCGGACATCGTCGATCATGCCCTTGCCGCGCTCAACCGGTCTGCCGTGCGCACCATCCATGTGCTGGGCCGGCGGGGACCCCACCAGATCGCGATGACGCCCAAGGAGCTTGGCGAGCTCGGCCACCTTGAGGCCGCCACCCCTTATGCCGATCCGGGGGACTTTCCGCCCGAGGAGGAGGATGCGGCCCTCGAGCCCGGCCTCCGCAAATCGGTGGCCTTGCTCCGGGAATTTGCCGCGCTCGGCCAAGACAAGCCCAAGCGCATCGATTTCGATTTCTTCGCCGCGCCGGTCGCGATCGAAGGCGATGGAAAGGCCGAGCGGGTGATCGTCGAGCGGACGCGGCTCGACCAGACCGGACGGGCTATCGGCACCGGCGAAACCTATGCTGTGCCGGCAGGCCTCGTCGTCAGCTGCATCGGCTATCGCACGCCCGCCATCGAGGGCGTTCCCTATGACGAAGCGCGCGGCCGCTTCGCCAACGATCATGGCGTGATCGCCGATGGCCTCTATTGCGTCGGCTGGGCCCGGCGCGGCCCCACCGGCACGATCGGCACCAATCGCCCCGACGGCTTCGAAGTGGCCGAGAAAATCCTCGCCGCCCTCGGCCCCGGCGATAGCGGCAAAAGGGCACGTGCCGGGCTCGACCGCCTCCTCGCCAATCGCAATGTCGAACCGGTCACCTTTCGCGACTGGCAGAAGATCGAGGCCGCCGAAACCGGCCGCGCGCGCATTGGCAGCCCCCGCGAAAAGTTCACTTCCATCGAGAGCATGCTCGCTGCGCTCAAGGCGTAAGAAAGCCCGCTTGCATCGGCCAGACGCCGCCCCTATAGGCGTCCACCTGCCTTCCGTGTGGCCCTCGGGCCGGACGCATCGGTCGGGGAGTAGCTCAGCCTGGTAGAGCACTGTCTTCGGGAGGCAGGGGCCGGAGGTTCGAATCCTCTCTCCCCGACCATTTAATCACGACAAATTAGGCGCGCCGCGATGAACAGGCTGCCGGCCTGAATGCGCTGCGCACGGCGCCAATGGTTCGATGGTGCGTAATTGCCCTCTCGAAAATAGGGCTTCTCCGGATGCCGGATTCATCTCGGCGGCTTTAGCCTCACCTGAAAAAAGGAACGAGGCATGGCTTTCAAAATCCTCCCCGGCGTCGCTGTCTTCGCCCTGATGGCAATTTCCGCTGCTCCCTCGCTCGCGAAGCCGCCGGATACTTGGGACGGGCTCCTGAAGGTCAATTCGAAACGCCTTGCCGCAGTCTATCTGCTGCCCGACGCCGATTTTCGCGGCTACACGAAGATCATGATCGACAAGCCGGAGGTCGCGTTCAAGAAGAATTGGGTGCGCGACTACAATCGGGACATGCGAAGCCTCAGCGGACGTGTCGATGACGAGGATGTGCGCCGCGCGATCGATGGAGCGACCGCGATCTTCCAAGAGGCTCTGGCCGACGCCTACCGCAAGGAAGGATATCAGATCGTCTCCCAGCCGGGGACAGACGTGCTGCGCTTGTCGACGGCGATCATCAATGTGGACGTAACCGCTCCGGACGTGATGAGAGCAGGGCCAAGCCGCACCTTTGCGCAAGAAGCTGGCGAGGCCACGTTCGTCGTCGAGGTACGGGATTCGCTCACCGGCGCGGTTCTCGGCCGGGCGGTGGACCGGCGGCTGGCCGGAGATACGATGACCCTCCTGCGCAACAGCACCACCAACCGGGGGGACTTCGAGCATCTGTTCGACACTTGGGCGAAAATCAGCGCGGAGGGCCTGGGCGCGCTCAAAAGCGCCTCTCCGATCAATGCTGAAGGAAGGCGGAAATAGTCCCGTCCTAACGTGTGCTTAAGCCTCGGTGACAAGAATGCGCGATGGACGATAGCAGCCATCTTCTCACGGGAACTGTTTAATTGGCCGCTCGTCTGTTACGGGTGAGTCACGGAACAGGTTGGAGGAAGCAATGGCACAATCATCTGACACCCGAACCGGCGCTGGCGGGAAGCAGAGCGCTGGCGCCAAAAAGACCGCGGCCGCGAAGAAATTGCGCGAGGCGAGCGACAAGGCGGCGGAGCTTGCGAAGAACCCCGTGGCGCAAGGCATGCTGGCGGCAGGTCTGGTCACCGCCGCGGCGGCGCTCAGCACCAACAAGAAAGTGCGGACCACCGCCAGGAAAGCGGGCCGGGACGCCGTTGAGACGGCCGAGGACGCTTTCGATCAGGCGCTACGGATCGGCGCGGCGGCGATCAACGCGGCGACGGACGCAGTACGCAAGATTTTGGGCGGAGGCTCGGGCGGCGCTTCATCGAAGAACGGCGGTGAAGCCGCTCAAACGTCCTCCGGCACGGCGAAGAGCGAAGCTCCGAAGAGCGCTCCGGTGAAAAGTGCTTCCGCCAAAACCAGGGCCTCCAGCGGCGCCAAGCGCGCATCAAGCGGCGGTGCGAAGAAGGCCGCTGCCAAGAGCAAGGAAACGGCCGGGACCGGCGCGGCAAAAGCCGCGAAGCCTGCGGCCAAACCGGCAGCCCGCAAGACGGCGGCGCGATCGGCCAAGTCAGGCGCCCGCAGCGCCTC
>DATDNN010000024.1:0-12868 GCA_036518255.1 Allosphingosinicella sp.
TGCGCGCCGGGCTCATCGCGCTGGACGACATATTGGAGGTGCCGTTCGTCGCGGAAAGCTGGGAAGCGGTGCGGCGGCGCTATCCGGACGTTGAGGAGAAGCGGCTTCTCCCCGAACTCATCCGTGAGCAGATCGGGCGGATGGTGAGCGATCTTCTCGAGGAGATGCGCCGCCGCGTTGCCGATGTCGACCCCCGTTCGCCGGACGATGTGCGGGCGGCGGGCCGGGCGCTGTGCGGCTTTTCCGAAGCGATGGCCGGCAAGGAGCGCGACCTCAAGACCTTCCTTTACGCACGCATCTATCGCTCGCCCCAGATTCTGGCGATCCAGGAGGCGTCGAAGGGCGTACTCTATCGCCTGTTCGAGGCCTATCGCGCCGATCCCGCCCTTCTGCCCGCCGGATGGGCGGCGCCGGAGGATGAAATCGGCCGCATCCGCCGGATCGGGGATTTCGTGGCGGGCATGACGGACCGTTACGCCATTTCCCGGCACGAGGAACTGGTGGGGCCGGTGGAATTGCCGGAAGGATTCTAGGCCGGAATCCTCAAGTTCCCGTTCGCCCTGAGTAGCTGCTGAGCGAAGTCGAAGCGGCGTATCGAAGGGTTCCGCGCCGGGTGCTTCGATAGGGGCCTTCGCCAGCTCAGTCCCCACTCAGCACGAACGGCTTGGAGGGGCTCCAATAGCTGGACGAAAAGCATGGCGCTCTTTACAGCGCCTCTTTCCCTATTTTCATTGGATTTGCCGTGACGCTTTACGCCCGCTTTGCCGATCATATCGACGCCATTCTGTCCGCTCTCGAAGCGGAAGGCAGCCTTGCGGCGGGTGTCGAGCGAAAGGGCGTGGCGGTGGAGCCGCCGCGCGATCCGTCTCACGGCGATCTTGCCACCAATGCGGCCATGGTGCTGGCGAAGAAAGCGGGCACCAACCCGCGCGCACTTGCCGATCTCATCAAGCCGATGCTCGAGGCGCTGGATGAAGTGGAGACGGTGGACGTCGCCGGCCCCGGCTTCATCAACATCCGGCTGAAGCCCGCCATCTGGGCCGAAGAGCTTGGCGCGATGCTGAAGGCGGGCAGCGATTATGGCCGCTCTACGATGGGGAAGGGCCTCCGCGTCAACGTCGAATATGTGTCGGCCAATCCGACCGGCCCTATGCATATGGGCCATTGCCGGGGCGCGGTGGTCGGCGACGCGCTGGCGAGCCTGCTCGAATATGCGGGCTACAAGGTGCGCCGCGAATATTATGTGAACGATGCGGGCGCGCAGGTGCAGGTGCTCGCCCGTTCGGCGCACCTGCGTTACCGGGAAGCGCTGGGCGAGGATATCGGCGAGATTCCGGAAGGTCTCTATCCCGGCGACTATCTTGTCCCGGTCGGCAAGGCGCTCGCCGCCGAGTTCGGCGGCAAATATGTGGGCGCGCCGGAAGCGGAATGGCTGACGCTGTTCCGCAGGAAGACGGTCGCGCTGATGATGGAGCGGATCAAGGCCGATCTCGCCCTCCTCGGCATCACGCACGAGGTGTTCGCTTCCGAAGCCGAACTGCATGAGGCTGGCAAGGCCGACGCGGCGATCGACACGCTGCGCGCGCGCGGCCTTGTCTACGAAGGCATGCTCGAAGCGCCGAAGGGCGAAACGCCCGAGGATTGGGAGCCGGTGGAGCTCACCCTGTTCCGGGCCACCCAATATGGCGACGATCAGGACCGGCCGGTGAAGAAATCCGACGGCAGCTGGACCTATTTCGGCGGCGACCTCGCCTATCATTTCGAGAAGGCGCGCGAGGCCGACATGCTGATCGACATCTGGGGCGCCGATCATGCGGGCACGGTGAAGCGGATCAAGGCCGCGGTCGAGGCGCTGACTGAAGGCAAGGTGCCGTTCGATGTGAAGCTCGTCCAGATGGTGCGGCTGCTGCGCGGCGGCGAACCGGTGAAGATGTCGAAGCGCGCGGGCAATTTCGTGACGCTTGCCGATGTAGTGAACGAGGTGGGCAAGGACGTCGTCCGCTTCACCATGCTCACCCGCAAGGCCGACGCGCAGATGGACTTCGATTTCGCCAAGGTGGTGGAAGCGTCGAAGGACAATCCGGTCTTCTACGTCCAATATGCCCATGCCCGCATCTGTTCGCTCCATCGCAGGGCGAAGGAAGCGGGGATCGACGTGTCGGGCGCTGCGGACCTGTCGCTGCTCGATGCGGACGAATTGGCGCTGGTGAAGCTCGCCGCCCAATTCCCCCGCGTCGTCGAGGGTGCGGCGGTGGCGCACGAGCCGCACCGCATCGCTTTCTACCTGCACGATCTGGCGAGCGCGCTTCATGCCCAGTGGAACAAGGGCAATGACGATCCGGCCCGCCGCTTCCTGCTGCCGGACAATCCGGCGCTGACGCGGGCGAGGCTGGAACTTGCCTCCGGGATCGGGCAGATTATCCGCAACGGCCTTGCCGTCATGGGCGTTACGGCCGCGGAGGAGATGCACTGATGACCGAAGGGCGGCGGCTTGGCGGCTTGGACGATCAGGATACGCCGCCCTGGCTTCAGCCTGTCCCCGCCGAGGATGTGGGCGCGGAGGGGCCATCCGCCGCGCGGCTGATCCTCGGCGTCCTCTTCGGCATCGTGCTGATCGGCGGCCTGGTCGGCGGCTTCTTCTGGTACATGAACCGGGATGGGGGCGGCGAAGGCGTGCAGCTCATCAAGGCCGAACCCGGCCCCTCCAAGATCAAGGCGCCCGAACCCGGCGGCATGGAGATAGAGGGTGAGGGCGACACCGCCTTCGCCGCGAGCGAGGGCGCAAAGCCGCTTGGCCGGATCATTGTCGATGCCGTGCCCGAAGCGCCGCTGACCGAAGGCGGCGGAGGAACGGGCAAGGCCGCGCCGGGCGCGGTGGCGACCGTCCAGCTCGGCGCCTTTTCGAGCGAGGCGGCGGCGAACAAGGCGTGGGACGCCTTGTCGAAGCGCTTCGGATATATCGCGCCGCTCAGCCATAGCGTGATCGCCGTGACGCAGGGCGACAAGACGCTCTACCGTCTCCGCGCCAACGGCGCCGACGCGGCAAGCCTGTGCAACCGCCTGCGCATCGCGGGCGAAACCTGCGTGGTGGTGGAGTAAGAGACGTGCAGGCGGCGATTTACGGCATGGCGGGACCGGCGCTGACGCCGGACGAGCGCGATTTCTTCAAAGACGCCGATCCGGCCGCCTATATCCTGTTCAAGCGTAACTGCGTCGACCGCGATCAGATGCGGGCGCTGACCGACGCGCTGCGCGCCATTCACGGGCGCGAGGATCTGCCGATCCTCATCGATCAGGAAGGCGGGCGCGTGGCGCGGATGCAGCCGCCGGTCTGGCCCGCATTTCCGCCGGGCGAGGCCTTCGCCAAGCTCTACGGAACCGCGCCGATCAGCGCGATCGAGGCGATGCGGGTCAATGCCGCCGCGCTCGCCGCCCTGCTAAGAGAGGTAGGCGTCAATGTCGATTGCCTGCCCCTGCTCGATGTGCGGCAACCCGGCGCCCACGACATCATCGGCGACCGGGCGCTGGGATCGGAACCGATGCAGGTGGCCGCGCTCGGCCGGGCGACGCTGGACGGGCTCAAGGAAGGCGGGGCGGTGGGCGTCGTCAAGCATATGCCGGGACATGGCCGCTCGATGAGCGACAGTCATGTCGAATTGCCGGTCGTCACCGCCACGCAAGAGGAACTGGAAACGGATATCGCGCCGTTCCGCAGCCTCAAATGGGCGCCGATGGGGATGACCGCCCATGTTGTCTACACGGCCTGGGACAAGGAGAATTGCGGCAGCCTTTCTCCCTTCGTGATCGGCGAGATCATCCGGCGGCGGATCGGCTTCGAAGGCTGGCTGATGTCCGACGATCTCGGCATGCACGCGCTGCAGGGCGATTTCGGCGCGCGGGCGCGGGGCGTGCTTGCGGCGGGCTGCGACGTCGCCCTCCATTGTTCGGGCGATATGGCGGAAATGCAGGCGATTGCGGGCGCGATCGGCGAAATGACGCCCGACGCCGCGGCGCGGCTGGGCCGGGCCATGGCGACAATCCGGGATGCGACACCAACTGCTTCCTACGAAGATCTGGCCGCCAAGCGGGATAGCCTTCTGGCCTATAGCTAAAGGCTATCCCGATAGGGTTGCGGCGCGTCAGCCGCGCTCCCCGGCGTGTCTGGGCCTTGTGGTCCCGGTTCCGACGCCTGTCGTACCTTGAGGCATCCCCGTTCCGGTGCTGTAAGTGCCCGCACCTGTCGTACCCGTACCATAGGCGCCTGTTCCGGTGGTGCCCGTTCCCTGAATGGTACTTGTACCGGCTCCCGTCGTGCCTGTGCCGTAAGTTCCGGTTCCGGTAGTGCCGGCGCCGTACGTGCCCGTTCCGGCGCCTGTCGTCTGACCGGTGCCCATTGTGCCTGTGCCATATGTCCCGGTTCCGGTAGTGCCGGTCGTGCCTGTTCCGGCACCAGTGGTACCCGTCGTCTGACCCAACGGGGTTGTGCCAGTTCCATATATGTCGGTCCCGGAAGTCGGGGCGCCCGTTTGCCCCGCGCCGGTTGTCGTGGAGGTTCCAGTCGTGGCCCCTGTTCCCATGCCGGTTTGGCCAGTGCTGGTGCCGGTTTGCCCTGTCGTTCCCATACCAGTCTGACCCATGCCAGTCTGGCTTGTGGTTCCCGCGCCTGTTGTGGTGCCCTGGGTTGTCCCGGTGCCGCCCGTGGTCTGGGCCGCGGCGGTGCCCAGCAGCAGAACGGATGCGGCGCTCGCGACGAATATATGCCTCTTCATGGGGTCTCTCCTTCCATCACGACAATGAACGGCACAGGCGCTTTGCTCGTTCCTTCGGCTCAACGATGTTCTGCCGCAACTCAACGCAAAGTAAGATACTGAAAAATATGGGTATTTTTACGCATTTTCTCATGGGAAATCCATTTCGCGGACCGGAGGATTGCGTTATGCTGGAATCATGGAAGAGGGGGATCTGTTCCAGTCCGCGAGAGGAGACGAGGGCCGGCTGACGCTGGAGCTAGACGGCTGGGAAGGGCCGCTCGACCTGCTGCTGACCTTGGCGCGGAACCAGAAGGTCGACCTCGCCAAAATCTCTATCCTCCAGCTCGTCGAACAATATCTTGCCTTCATCGCCGAGGCGAAGCAGCTGAAGCTGGAGATCGCGGCCGATTATCTCGTGATGGCGGCTTGGCTCGCCTATCTCAAATCCTGCCTCCTGCTGCCCAAGGATCCGCAGCAGGATCCCAGCCCCGAGGAACTGGCGCTGCGGCTCCAGCTTCGGCTCCAGCGGCTCGATGCGATGCGGGAGGCGGGGGCGCGGCTGATGGCGCGGGACCGGCTCGGCCGCGACGTATTCCCGCGCGGGGCGCCGGAGGGCCTGAGGGTCGTGCGCAAGGCCGCCTGGCAGGCCGACCTCTTCGATCTCATCTCCGCTTACGGCACGGTGAAGGCGCGGAACGAGCCGGCCTTCCACGTCGTCTCCCGTCGCCCGGTCATGACGCTCGAAGCCGCCTTGCAGCGGGTGGAGCAACTGCTCGGCGCCAGCATCGAGTGGACCGCGATCGAGGCGTTTCTGCCCGTCACCCAGGATGATGAATTCAGGAAGTCGGCCCTTGCCTCCAGCTTCCTCGCGGCGCTGGAGCTGGCCAAGCGCGGGCGGCTGGAGCTGGATCAGCAGGAGGCCTTCGCTCCCCTTTACGTGAGGGCGGCATGAACCCGATGCCCGATCATGTTCGCGCGGTGGAAGCTGCCCTGTTCGCCGCCGAGGCGCCGATGAGCATGGACGAGATCCTGGCCTATGTCGGCGATGTGGATGTGAAAGGCGCGCTCGCCGAACTGCAAGCCCATTATGCCGGACGCGGCATCGAACTGGTGGAGCGCGGCAAGCGCTGGCACTTCCAGACCGCCGCCGATCTTGCCCACCTGCTCCGGCGGGAGCGGGACGAGGCGCGGAAACTTTCCCGCGCCGCCGTCGAGACGCTGGCGATCATCGCCTATCACGAGCCGGTGAGCCGGGCGGAGATCGAGGCGATACGCGGCGTCCAGATTTCCAAGGGTACGCTCGACGTGCTGATGGAGGCCGGATGGGTGCGGCCCGCCGGGCGCCGGGAAGCACCGGGGCGGCCGCTTATCTATGCGACGACCTCCGCTTTCCTCACTCATTTCGGCCTCGAAAGCCGCCGCGACCTGCCCGGAATCGAGGATTTGAAGGCGGCGGGGCTTCTCGACCCGGTCGATCTTGCCTTCGAACAGCAACTGGAACTGGAAACGGAGCGGGATGAGGACTAGATACGTCTCGTACCGTTAGCGGAGAAAGAGTCGTAATGGGTGGTTTCAGCCTCTGGCATTGGCTTGTCGTCGGCATCATCGTGCTGCTGTTGTTCGGCAAGGGCCGTTTCTCCGACATGATGGGCGATGTCGCCAAGGGCATCAAAAGCTTCAAGAAGGGCATGGCGGAAGACGATACGCCGCCTGCGCCCCAGCCGCGCATCACGGACGATCGCCGCGTCGATCCCCTCGACGCCAGCCGCACGACTGAGACCGAACGTCGGGAGCAGTAAGCTGGCTTTTGCTTCATGCTCCCTTTCCCCTTGCGGGAGAGGGTTAGGGAGAGGGGTGCGCCTGAAGCGGCTCGATGCCGCTGAAGACGCGTTGCGCATAGGCTCGCTAGCGCTCGCACCCCTCTATCCAACCTCTCTCCCGCAAGGGGAGAGAGGCTATGTCCATATGGTGCCTCCGCATGTTTGACGTCGGCTATTCCGAGCTTCTGGTGATCGGGATCGTCGCCCTCGTGGTGATCGGTCCCAAGGATCTGCCGCGCGTCATGCGGACGGTCGGCCAATGGGTCGGCCGCGCCAAGGGTATGGCCCGCCATTTCCGCTCCGGCATCGACACGATGATCCGCGAGGCGGAATTGGAGGAAATGGAGAAGAAGTGGCGGGAGGAGAATGAGCGGATCATGCGGGAGCATCCGATGCTGCCGCCCGCCGACGCCGAACCCTTGCCTCCGGCGCCCGAAAGCGGCGAAGACCGGCGCGAGTTGCCATGAGGGATATCGACGATAGCAAGGCGCCGTTGATGGAGCATCTGATCGAGCTGCGGCGTCGGCTAATCTGGTCGATCCTGGCGCTCGCGGTGGCGTTCGGCATCTGCTTCTATTTCGCCGACCATATCTTCGCCTTTCTCGCCCAGCCGCTCGTTTCCGCCTTCGGGCCCGGGCAGGGGAAGCTCGTCTACACCAAGCTCTACGAGGCCTTTTCGTGGAGGTGCGGGTGGCCCTGTTCGCCGCCTTCTTCCTCTCTTTCCCGATCATCGCCAACCAGATCTGGGCGTTCGTCGCCCCCGGCCTCTATGCCAATGAGAAGCGCGCCTTCCTGCCCTTCCTCATTGCGACGCCCATATTGTTCACGATGGGCGGAGCGCTTGCCTATTATGTGGTGATGCCGACCGCCTTCAAATTCTTCCTGCAATATGAAGGCAATATTGGCGGCATTCAGCAGGAGGCCTTGCCGTCCATGGGCGATTATCTGTCGCTCGTCATGCATTTCATCCTGGCCTTCGGCATCGCCTTCCTGCTGCCGATCCTGCTCCTCCTGATGGAGCGGGCGGGCATCGTGACGCGCAAGCAGCTGGTCGGCGGGCGGCGCTATGCGATCCTCATCGTCTTCGTGGTGGCCGCGGTCGCGACGCCGCCCGACATCCTTTCGCAGTTCATGCTCGCGATACCCCTGCTCCTCCTTTACGAACTGTCGCTCGTCGCCATCTGGCTGACCGAAAGGCGCCGGGCGAAGGTGCGAGAGGCCGAACAGGCCTGATGGACGCGGCTGCGTCCTTCCTTCAGAGCAATGACGCGCAGGATGCGCCGGACTGGACACAGCCCTTTCCGGTCCGGACCGGCTGCAAAGTCACGCCCCTTATCGAGGCCGCCGACATGTTCCCGGCGCTCGAACATCTTGTTCTCGACGCCGAAAAATCGGTGTGGATGTCGTTCCGCATCTTCGATCCCGACACCAAAACGCGGTCGGAAAGGGCGCGGGAGAAGGGGCTGGACGACTGGGCGGCTCTGCTCCGCGACGCCGTGGAGCGCGGTGTCGAGGTGCGCATCCTGCTCGCGGATTTCGAGCCTGTGCTCGCCGACTATCTCCACGCCGGATCGTGGAGCACCTACCGCCGCATTCGGGCCATCCAGGCCGATCTGCCCGAGGCGTGCCGCGACAAGCTCCAACTGATCGTCATCCAGCATGAAGGCGAGATGGGCTGGGGCATCCGTCAGCTTCTTCGTTTTGGCCTCCGCAGCCGCATCCGGAACGTGGTGGAGGGGTTGCTTGAGGAGGAAGCCCATAATGACGGGGGTTTCGATACGCGCCCCGGCCTCTGGCCTTATCTCCGCTGGAAGGGCGAACGGCCGGAAGGGTGGAAGGCCGGGCCCCCGCCGCGCCTGTGGCCGGCCACCTATCATCAGAAGGCGGTGGCGGTGGACGGCAGAACCGCCATTCTCGGCGGCATCGATCTTGACGAGCGGCGCTGGGACGACCGGCGCCACCGGCAGCGCACGGACCAGACCTGGCACGATATTTCGGCAAGGGTGGAAGGCCCGGCGGCGGCGGACGTCGCCCGGCATTTCGCGCATCTGTGGAACAGGGAACTGCCGCGTTACCGCGCGATCGTGGAGGAATGGACCGGCGCCTGCGAGCAGGAACTGATGCTGGATCCCCTCACGCCGATCGCAGAAAGCGCCAAAATAGAGGATGGGGCAGGCGGGGCTGCGGTGCAACTCGTCCGCACGCTATCGCGCCGGGCCCGCCATCCCTTCGCCCTTGGGCCGAGGGCCCATATTCGCGAGCTCAAGGCCGCGCACCGGCGCGTGATCGGCGCGGCAAGGCGGCAGCTCTATATCGAGGCGCAATTCTTACGTTCGGACGAAGCGGCGGACTGGATCGCCGAGGCTCTAAAAGCGCATCCGGCGCTGGAGGTCATCATCCTCATCGCCAATGTGCCGGAGGAGATTGCGTTCGAGAAGCAGGTGGACAACCTCGCCCATCGCCACGGCGAATATCTCCAGGCCCGCGCGCTTGGCCGGCTGTTGAAGATCGCGGGGCCGGACCGGGTCGGCCTCTTCACGCTCGCCAAGCAGGAGCCGGTGAAGCCAGGCGAACGGCAATTCGAAGAGACGCGGGGTACGGCCTATGGGTCGGGCGTGATCCATGTCCATTCCAAGCTGCTGATCGCCGACGACTCTCTGTGCCTGCTCTCTTCCGCCAATATCAACGGGCGGAGCTTCGACTGGGATACCGAGCTTGGCATTCTCTGGAGGGAAGAAGGCGATGCCATTCCCGCCTTCCGGAGCCGCCTATGGGCGCAATTATTCGGCGGGGAGATATCCGGAGCCATGGATCTGGCGGGGTGGCGGGAGATCGCCGCACGGAACGCGGCGGCGGCGCCCGGGGCGCGGACCGGCTTCATCCTGCCCTATCAACTGGGCCGCGCGAAACGGTTCGGGCGGGCTTACTGGTTCGTTCCGGACGATCTCGTTTAGGCAAAGAGAAAGGGCGCTTTCCCGGAAGAAAACGCCCTTCTGCTTTATATCGTCAGCTCAGTTGGCGGAATCCTCGACGGCTTCACCGGCCGACTGGACGTCCTTGCCAACGCCTTCCACCGTATTGCAGGCCGCGAGGGCGAAGCTGGTGGTGATGGCGAACAGGGCAATCAGTTTGCGAACCATGAATATTCTCCCGATGGAATACGGAGCGCGTCGATCGCGTTCGGCGTGCAGAGTTTAAATGCGTGCCTCATCCGGTGGTTCCACCAGCGTCATGACGCTGCGGCAAACGGATGTTCAGGGGAGGTGTAGATAAAATTTGAGCCCGGAGGCGCTACCGGGGGGGGGGGGAGGTTAGCGCGTCCGGGCTCATGTCTTGGATAGCGAGAGCGGGGGGGCAAAAGGTCACTATCCAAACTGCCAAACGATGTCGGCAGCCAGTAGTTCCATAAAGTCCTAAAAAAATTCCGCAAAGCTAAAAAAATCCCAAATGGCTATTTTTAAACAGCAACTCGCCTTCGCCCTCAGGGTTTAGCAGGCGAGGAGATGATCGTGGCAAAGCCCCCCAAAACTACCCCCCATTCCGATCTCGATGGAATTCACGAGGACGAACGGCGCAATGTCGACGTTGCGGTTGAAGCCGGCCAAGACAGCGCGGATCTCGATCGGGCGCGAAACGAAGGCATTGGCCGTCCGAAACCCGGCAAGGCAGGGAAAGGCGGGGATGATCGTCCGCGGTGAGACAATACGCGTGCTTCAGAGCACGGCGATATTGAGCGAGTAGCGGCCTTCTTCGCCATCCTTGTCCATCGTGGCCCGCAGCTGGCGTGACAAACCCGTTACGATCCGTTCGAACCGTTCCGTAAGCGCCTCACCGCAGGCAGCGGTGTCGCGGAGGCTTTCGGACAAGATCGACAGGCGCGCAGTGCCGCCACCATTGTCTGCGATCGAAATAAGAACGTTATCCGCCCCGCAGAACATTGCATATTCGACGACTTCAGTGATCAGGAAGGCGACAGAGACAGCCACATCCTGGCTGACGTGAACGGGCGCGATGTTGAGAGCGATCGTCATATGGGCGGCGCCGGAGGGCGCCGTGCCGCGCAGATTTGAACTGAGTTCCGAAACGAGCGGTTTCAGCGCGACGCCGCGATTTTCCTCAAGCTCCGCATAATGATTGCGGTGTACCACCGCCAGCGCATCCACGCGGCGCTGGATCGAGGCATAAGCCGCGGCAACCGCTTCGTCGGCCGATCCCCGGGAATGGATGTTGAGAAGCGAGGCGACCACCTGAAGATTATTCTTTACCCGGTGATGCACCTCGCGGACGAGCTTCTTCTGGCGTTCCACGGCGTCTTCGAGATCGGCCTCGTGCCGGGCCACGGTTCGGGTGAGCTGATCGAACGCGTCGCCAAGCTCAACGATTTCCCGCGCCGGAGTGCGAATGAGGGGGAGATAGAATTGCCGATCTCCGGGCCGATAGGCCGAAACCACCTTCTGCATACGAACGAGAGGGCGGAGCAGGAGACGGCTGACAATCGTCCAGCCGATCGCCGCGGCGGCGACCCACATGAGTACCGGCAACAGGATCATGAATAATTCGGTGGCGCTAAGCGGCACTGCGCCCGCCGTGATCCGCAGCTCCACGCCTGCGGCGAGCGGCTTCGTCAACGATACGGTTTCGATGAGCGCGCCGGCCCGGAATCCGTCCGCGAGCGCGATGGAGCGGCCGCCTTCGATAAGATCCAGGCTGAAATCGCCGGGTGAGCCGGGCGGTACGGCCAGCCGCCGCAGCGCCGCCATGGGTAACTCGCCAATCCCTTCGACATGGCCGGTCGCGTCAAACAGGCTGAAGCGAAGTGCGCCACGTTCGGGCAACAGTTCGACTTCCGTACTCACCTGTTCGAGGCGCTGGGGGATCTGAGGCGGCTGGAAACCGGGCGTCGCGCAGCGCAGGTCGTCATTGGGGCCATAAAGAGCGTAGCGGCCCGCGGTCTCGCTGGTGGTCAGGCGGCGAAGGGTCGCCTGGCAAACGCCCGATTCAGGCGGCGCATATTCGATCGCCGCATTGGCGGCCCGCACGGTCAGGGCGATGCGCGAGAGAGCAGCGTCGATACGCTGAGCGGCGACCTCGAGTTGGGCCTGCGCCTCGGCCTGCCGCTTCATCCGGTTGTCGTGTGCGCTCTCGGTTGAGGCGATAATCGCGACGATGAGAAGCGGCAGCAGGCTTGCTGCAAGAATGGCAAGTATCTTCGGCCCGGTCGGCAACCGGGCAAAGGAAGAGACAAGCCGACTATTCCTAAGTTGGTTCACTCCAAGCCCGATCCGCCGCTCCCGGCGGCTCATGGTTAGCCGAGTTTGCCGAGGAGATCGAGCATTTCCGGCGGAATATCCTCATCCACCGTCTGCTGATAGACGGAGCGCAGTGCATTACCGACTTCGGGTGTGCCCGTTTTCTTTTTACCGCGAACGGCATGGGTGGGCCCACTTTCGGGCGGAGCGTCGTTCTTCCGCCGCACATCATCACCTTTGTCGTAATGAAAGTTCAACTTGCCTACCCCTCGCGGTCCCATCCGCGCCCGCTTGCGATATATACAAAATCCGCACGCGGGACGATCCGTTCCACGCACGGATATACGATACAACAGGCCGCTTAAATCAGCCTGCGGTGGTGAGGAAACAAAAAAGTCGCCCAATGGTTCCATGCAAGGTGTGAAGGGCGGGCTGGGCCAGTTTCTTCGTGCAATTCGTGAACAGCCGCGCATCAGAAGCGGGGTTGCAAAGGGCGGGGCGGCTTCTCAAGTATCGCCCCTGATCGTGAAGGAGTCGTAACGAATATGTCGCTAGGCCAGGAACTCGCGCCTCATCTCCCCTTCCTGAGGCGTTACGCGCGCGCTCTCACCGGATCGCAGAAGCATGGCGACGCCTTCGTCCGCGCGACGTTGGAGGCCATCGTCGCGGCGCCCGATGATTTCCCGCGCGACGTCGAACCGCGTCTCGGACTTTACCGGACGTTCCACGCCATCTGGTCTTCCGCCAATATCGAGGAAGATCCAGGTGCAGGATCCGGCGTCGAACAGGCCGAAGGAATCGCGCAGGCACGTCTTGCGCGCATCACGCCGCTATCGCGCCAGGCGCTGCTCCTCACGGCGATGGAAGGCTTCACGCCCGAGGATGCAGGCTATCTTATCGACGCGAGCGCCGAGGAAGTCGAACGGCTGGTCGCCGAAGCTTTGAGCGAGATCGAGCGCCAGACCCGGGCGGAAGTGCTCATCATCGAAGACGAGCCCATCATCGCCATGGATATCGAGACGATCGTCCGCGATCTTGGCCATACGGT